>JBLKOL010000021.1:0-16547 GCA_047602765.1 Candidatus Woesearchaeota archaeon | reverse complement strand
AGTTTCACCGGCATCTTCGATAGTTTCTCGAATACGTCTGCTGCTGGGCCGATGACGAAGTTCCATTCCTTTGCGGTTACGTGGGTCTGGCTGATCTTTCCTGCTTGTGCTTTTCCGCTTCGCTTCCATGTCTCAAGATCGTCGATTTTGACGAATTCGAGTTTTCGTTTCGGCTTCTTCTCTAAGAAGAGTAGACAGGTATAGGTCGTTGCTCCTGTGAAGACTTGTTGATCGCCGAAATGGATCACTTTCGACAGGTTCTTTCTTTCTGCGATGAGCGTTCTGAGTCCCGTTCCGTACTTGGCGTTGAAGAACTTGTGGGGGAGGATGTATCCGAGTGCTCCGTCTTCTTTGAGGATTTTGAGTCCTTGTTCTACGAAGAGTATGTATATGTCGTAGTTCCCGTGGCCTGCACTCTCATACTGTGTGTTGAGCCATTCGACTTGTTTCGCCGAGTTGCTCTTGAGCGTCTGGATGCGGATGTACGGTGGGTTCCCTATGACGATGTCGAATCCTCCGTGCTCGAATATGCGGGGGAATTCGTCGATCCATCGGAACGCTCTGAATCCGGCGATAGCCGGATCATGGATGAGGCTGTTTCCGTGTCTGATCTGATCGTCGAGTCTTGGGAGTTGTTTTCCTCGTTCGGCCATGCGGAGTGCGAGGTTGAGTTTCGCTACTTGGACCGCTCGATCGTCGAGATCGACTCCATGGATGCATGCGAGTAGTCGTGTTCTCTCTTCGTATGTGGGTTTTCTCTCGAGGCTCCGTTCTGCTTGTGCGAGTAGAGCATCGTATGCTCTTATGAGGAAGCTCCCGCTTCCGCAGGCGGGGTCGACGATGGTCACCTCACAGATCTCTTCGAAGCTCTTGCCTTTGATCTTCGGTTTGACGGTTTCGTTGACGATGGCGTCGACGATGTACTGTGGGGTGTAGTAGATGCCTTCTTTCTTGCGTTTCCCTTTGTCTTCGCTCTCTCGGAATCCTCGTCCGATGGCTTGTTGTATGTGTCCGATGAAGTTCTCATATACTCGACCGAGGATGTCTGCGGGGATGCGTGCGAAGTCGTATGGTGGGCGTTTGATGCCTTTTTGTACGGTTCGCGATTCTCGCATTGCCGATATGACTTCTTCGATCTTCGCGTCTTCGAACGGAAACCGATCTGGTGTTCCGTGATCGAAGAGGTCGCTGTTGAACGTCGTTCGGTATTGTTCGAAGAGTTTGGTGAGCGCATCTTTGAGCCATCCTTCTTTCGTGTGTGGCGATCGTTTCTGTCTGAGTAGTGAGAGGAGTTCGGGGTTTTCGAGTTCTGTGTCTTCGCAATAGCAGATGAAAATGAGCCTGTCAAGGTATCGTTGGAGTTCGGTTTCGAGTGCGAGCCGTCCATCGGTGCTTGTCCATCGCTCGTCTTCTTTCATGCGTTTGCGCAGGTTTGCGAGCAGGAGTTCGCGCCATCGTGAGAGGTCTTCGAGGAGGATCTTGTCTACGGGTTCTTGGGGTTTGTGGCGTGCGAGCAATCCGTAGAGCGCGTCTTTTCCTTCTGAGAACCAACGATCTTTGCTGAAGTTGAGCAGTTTGGTCAGATCCGGTGATTCTGATAAGAGGTCTACTCTGAAGAGTTCTCGACCTCGTGAGCTTTCGGCGGCGATTTTGGGTGAGAGAACGATCCACTGGCGGAAGTTGGTGAGTACGACGAACGGAAGGTCGGCGTTGAACGCGTATTCGAGCGCTTGATGGTATGACTGGTCGTCATCGAAGAGTTCTCGGGTCGCAGCTTTTGCTTCGACGACGAAGAGTCGTAATCCGTTATCGTAGAAGACGTAATCCATTCTTCGGTTCGCTCGTGTAACTTCGGGGCGGCACACGTCCGGGTCGCGTATGTCCCATCCGAGTACGTGTTCGAGGAAGGGGTCGATGAAGCTCTGTCTGATGAGGCTCTCGTTCGAGAGTCGTTCTGTATCTTGGCGCGAGTATTTGGTAAGGAGGCCTGAGAGAGCGTTTTCCTGTCCGGGGTTCATGGTCGAAATCATGCCCAGCGGTCCTTTAAGAGCTTCGGCTTCGGACCCGTTTGTTCTCCGGAACGATCAGTCGCTCATAGACTTATAAATGACTGCGGGTAGCGCTTTGCTATGTCGTTTTCCAAGGAGAATCTCGCTCATGCGAGGAAGTGGTCAAAGCGTTGGGATGCTGGGCAGACTTACCGTACGCTCCCTTCTGATGCTCCGAAGTATTTCGTCACGTTCCCCTTCCCATATGTGAATGGTGCGCCGCACGTCGGTCATGCGTTCAGTTGTTTCCGTGCTGATGTCTTCGCTCGTTTCAAGCGTCTGCAGGGATTCAACGTCCTCTTCCCACAAGGGTTCCATGCGACGGGTGAGCCGATCGTCGGTGCTCAGAAGCGTCTCGTGAGCAGCGATGAAACGCAGATCCGTACGATGAAGACGTTCGGAGCGTCCGATGAGGATATCGAACGTATGAAGTCGGATCCACAGTTCATCGTCTCGTTCTGGCGTGAGCGTTGGATCGAGGATCTCAAACTCGCAGGTATGTCGATCGATTGGAGCCGCACGTTCACGACGACCGACATCACTCCGGCGTTCTCTCGCTTCGTCAGTTGGCAGTACCGTACGCTCAAGGACTTAGGATTCATAGTACAGGATACGCATCCGGTCGTCTGGGATCCTTCAACCCTCAGTCCTACAGGTGATCACGACCGGCATGAGGGCGAGGGAGAGTCTCCTCAGAAGTTCTCGGCGGTCCTCTTCGAATCCGAACTCGGCTCTCTCGCATGTGCGACGCTTCGTCCTGAGACGGTGTTCGGTGTGACGAACCTGTGGATCGCTGATACGTCATACGTACGCGTCAAGGTCGACGGAGCAGTGTGGATCGTGCACCGCTCAGCGGTCGATAAGCTCGCCGACCAGCTCCACGAGGTCGAGGTACTCGAGGAGGTCGACGCTCACGATCTGGTTCGCATTGAGGCGACGCATCCTCTGAGCGGCGTTCGTCTTCCGATCTTCACGTCTTCGTTCGTCGAACCCGAGCATGGTACGGGTCTTGTCATGTCGGTTCCTGCTCATGCGCCGTACGATTACATGGCGCTCAGAGACCTCGGTGCTCGTGGAGAGACGCTCCTCGAAACGACTGAGAACATGATCGCACTCGAAGGCGTACCCTCGGGCATGCTCAACGCTGCGTGGGCTGCTGATGCGCAGGGAGTGCAGAGCATCGGTGATCGTGCGGGTCTTGAGAAGGCTACTTCGAACGTCTACAAACTCGAATTCCACAAGGGGCGTTTCACGATCCCCGAACTCGAAGGCCTCTCGGCTGAGAAGGCGAAAGAACGTGCGGTCGCGATCCTCGAAGAACATAATGCTGCGTCCTCGCTCTGGGAACTCACCGGTGTGGTCGTCGCTCGTTCGATGACCCGGTGCCATGTGAAGATCCTCGAGAACCAGTGGTTCATCGACTACAAGGATGCGGCGTGGAAGCGAGCGAGCCACGAGCACCTCTCAGAGATGGAGGTCTATCCTCAAGCCGCGCGCCACCAGTTCGAACACACGATCGGCTGGCTCGAGGAGAAGGCCTGTGCACGCAGGTCTGGTTTGGGAACGGTCTTGCCGTTCGATGATGGGTGGATCGTTGAGACGCTTTCGGATTCGACGGTGTACATGGCGTACTATACGATCAGCCGGTTCGTCAATGATGGGCTCATCGATGCTGATGATCTGACCGATGAGGTCTTCGACTACCTCTTCCGCGCAGGACCCAAGCCGAAGGATGCGCACAGGCTCGTCGATGATCTCAAGGCTGAGTTCGAACACTTCTATCCGGTCGACATGCGCTCTTCGGGTAAGGATCTCGTACAGAACCATCTGACGTTCTTTGTCATGCAGCACGTTGCGCTCTTCGAAGAGCGGTTCTGGCCGCGTGGCATTGCGGTCAATGGCTACGTGTCCGTCGAAGGCGAGAAGATGAGCAAGTCGAAGGGCAATATCATTCCGTTCGCTCAGCTCTGTGAGGAGTTCGGTCCTGATCTTGTGCGTGCGAACATCAGTGCTTCGGCTGATGGCATGGATGATGCGAACTGGTCGTCTCAGGGTGTTTCGGGCCTCGCTTCGCGTCTCGATTTCGTAGCGTCGCTCTTCGAACGCGTCAGGGATGTTGAACCGTCGTCTGATGCGTCTTCGCTTACCGATCGCGTCCTTATCGATGCGGTTGGTCGTGCGAGCGTCTCGGTCGCTGGCCACTTGGAGCGGTTCCACCTGCGTTCGGCGCTTCAAGAATCGTTCTTCGATCTGACGGCACGCCTGCGCTTCGTCCTCAAGGCTCCGGTATCTGACGGCGTGCTTCGCTTCGCGCTCGAACGCTTCGTGTCGATGAATGCTCCGTTCTTCCCGTATGCTGCTGCTGAACTCTCTGAGCGCTACGGCTTCGAACTCGCATGGCCTGAACCCTGTGAGGGGTATGAGCATGCTGATGGGATCGTGTCGTTCGTCGAACGCGTCCGTGCCGATCTCATCTCGGTGCGTGAACTCGTCGAACGCAAGGGTGGTTCTGCACGCACAGCCCTACTCTTCCCCGCTGATGACTGGCTCTATGAATTGTCTGCTCGTCTCGATGAGGATCTCTCGTCGCTCATGAAGGATGAGGCGTTCCGCTCGAAGGGTAAGGAAGCGGTAACCGCATATGGTCAGCTCAAGAAACTGCGGCCTTCACTTCCTCGCGAGGTGGAACGTGAGGCGCTCGTGCTCTTCAAAGACTCCCTTGAGGAGGATACAGGTCTTTCGATCGAGATCGATCCTGCGGGCGAGCGTAAGAGTGGCGTGCCTGAGAAGCCGGGTATCGTGATCCGCTAAGCGTGTTTGGAGAACGCTTCGAGGGTTCCGATGATGTCTGCTGCGACGAGGTGCCTTGTGTTCTTCGAGGCTCGCAGAAGCTCTTTCTCATCGTGGAACAAGTGTCGGAGCGTTGCGTTGAGCCGCGAGGCTATCTCACGCGCCTTCGATTCTTTGACGTATTGCTCGCGTCGAGTTGCATCCCCAAGAGTTTCGAGGGTCTTCGTGATGTCTTCGAGTCTCGTAAGATCATCAACAACTGCGTGGATATCCTCATGTACGGCTTGTGACCGTCTGAGAAGCGCTGCAAGCACCTGATGTTCTTTATCGCTGAGTGCACGTATCTTCATCCGTGGTTCGGACATACCTGTGTTCCGGTTCGGATGGACATAAAAACCCTTGTTCATATCTGAGTCTATGAGATACACGTTTCTCGGTACGGCGGCTATGGTTCCGACCAAGGAGCGCAACCATCCTTCTCTGTTGCTCGAACGCGAGGGTGTGGGTGTGCTCTTCGACGTTGGTGAGGGTACGCAGCGTCAGCTGCGTATCGCCGGTATCCCTCCGACGCGCATCCATATCATCTGCCTCTCGCACTGGCATGGCGATCACGCGCTCGGTTTGATGGGGTTGCTCCAGACGATGGCTGCTTCGAACACGACGCATGAGGTGACGCTCATAGGTCCGGTTGGGAGCGCTGAGAAGCTCGATATGCTCGAACGCGTGTATCCTGCGAACTTCACGTATTCGCTTCGGATCGTCGAGGCGTCTGAGGATCTCATCGGGTTCTCTGGGTTCTCGATCCGTACGCTTCCCGTCGACCATCCGGTTGCGAACATCGCCTTCCAGTTCATCGAGGATGACCGGAGGCTCATCCGTACGGATCTGCTCGAGCAGAAGGGTATTCCTGATGGTCCGTGGCTCGGGAAGCTCCAGCGCGGCGAGGATGCGGAGTGGGGTGAGCACCTGCTCGATGTCGAGTCGTATACGAAGCTGCGTCGTGGTCGCAAGGTGTCGTATGTGACGGATACGTTGCTCGTCTCGAATGCGATCGAGATCGCTCGTGATGCTGATCTCCTTGTATGTGAGTCGACGTTCGCCTCGGAGCATACGGATAAGTCGGTCGATTACGATCATATGACGTCTGAGATGGCGGCTCAGATTGCGCAACGCGCCGATGTTCGTAGGCTCCTGCTTACCCATATCAGTCAACGTTACGGTGATGTCTCTGTGCTCCGTGACGAGGCTCGTGCGATCTTCCCCGAGTCCGATGTGGCCTTCGATTTCATGACGGGCGAGATCCCGAAGCGCTCGTGAACCGAACGAGTTGCTTTTAAAGAAACCACCAAGTTTATAAAACACCAATACAGTAACTACTCTATGGGAGTAAATTGGCACGCCAAGGTTGGTCGTGTGCTCGCACCATGGGTCGTGGCTCTTGCTGCATACGGGCCTGTCGAAGAGCACGCGGGGCCAGTCTTCGCTGAGGCTGGAAAGGCAGCCTACGAAGTTCATCGGGGAGTCGAATGGCTCTCAGAAGACCTTCCCGATCACGTACGAGGTCTCATCGGAAAACAGACGCAGCTCGACGGAATGATCAGAGATCTCGAGTCGCTTGGTGTGGATTCCCAACAAGTATCTGCGTTCGAAACCTCCTATCGTTCAACGAGGAGCATCGAACAGTACCTCAACGCGGCACTCAATGTGTCTGCGAAAACGACGATGGATCTGAACGAGGCGATACGTCAGGCAGCGCCGTGGCTCGAGCCTGTTGTGAGATACACCGGCATGCTGCACAACGATGCCTCACAAGAGCAAGCTGACGCATATCAAGAGTTCATCGACGAGATGCATGCTTTCAGAGGTGTTGCGAGAACCCTGCCTGACGAACTCGGAGTTGCCATCATACACGCAGATGCCGCTCGTGCTTCGCACCTGATCAACGAGTACACAAGCATTTCACAAGGTGTTGCTGAACGCGGACTCAGATATCATGATGAGATCGGGGAAACGCTCGTAACGCTCCAAGACGAGTTGCGTAGCGAACTCGGAGAAGAGCGCTATGAGCAACTACGAAGATACAATGAACACGAGCGTGAGAGGTGGGGGTCGCTTGCATCACTGATCGGAAGTGCGGCGACTGCTGGAATGGCAGGAGTGATGACACGAAGAATCTCGAAACCGATTGGTGCGGCGGCCGGAAGCATGCTCGGATATCTCAGTAAGAAGATGAAGAAGGAGTCCACTCCGAATCCCGAAGAAGAACCCGAACTCAAGTGGTCATAATGCAGATAAACGATACTCGATACCAAGTGGTCATGAGGCCTGATATTCCGCTCAAAGAAGCCATCACCGTACATACTCACACGCCGCTCGTCGATGTGGCTCAACGGTTGCGGTCAACGAACGCTCTGAACGTCTATGTCGTCGATGAGAACGATGCTCCGGTCGGTGTGATCGCTCCGATCGATATCGTGACGAAGATCGTAGCCGAGGGTCTGAATCCTTCGGAGCACACCGCGCACGATGCGATGAACGCTCCGGTCGAAACGGCGCCGTTCGAAGAGGATCCTGAGTTCGCGCTTGCGATCATGATGAAGTATAAGACGTACGCCTGTCTCGTCACCGAGAACGGTAGGATAAAGGGGATCGTCGAGTACGCTGACGTACTCAAAGACGTTCTCACGAATATGGGTGAGCTCGATGAGTCTTGATGATGTTGTTGAACGGGTGAAGAGTGGCGCGCGTAAGGTCGCTGATTACTTTTCAGTTCCGAATCAGACCGCATCGATGCGAGACTATGCGATCAGACAGTATTTGAACGATGATCAGCGGCGTATCTTCGACGAAGCGTCGCCTGAAGAACGCTCACAACTCGAATCTCGTCTCGAGACCCACATCCAAGAGAGCGTCGATTCTCAGAGGAGGTATATCGACGGGTTCTCAGCTCGGCTCGGACGCGCTACAGGGTGGGGTGCCTTGGCGAACAGCGCTCTGCACACGTATCTGAACACTCCGTGGACGAAGTTCGGCTACCTTCAGGTGGCGCTTACGCTCGGTAAGGGAGCCCTCGAGTTGCCGAGCATGGTCGGACACATGGTCAGTACCCGTAACTATGCGGGCTTCGCTGAGTGGCTCGGACTCAAGGCGGTGAGTATATTCGTGCCGGTGCTCGGTCCTGCCGCTGATATCGATGCGGCTCCGCGGATCATCAAGAAGCGTGCGATCCGTGACGGTACGAACGCATTCCTCAAAGAGGTCGGTGCCTACGAGCACAAGCCCGGTCTCTTCGAACGCCTCTACAGCCATGTCAAGCAGAAGGCGCAGCCGGTGTTCGATACGCCGATGGCCTATGCGTGAACCGATGAGCGGATAAAGGGAGCCGTGCTCAGAGCGGTATGGTCGCTCCGGGCAGGCGCAAGGCGAAGGGTTCGACGTTCGAACGCGAACTCGTCCACAAACTCTGGCAGGCGGGGTGGGGTGCGATCCGTATCGCCGGTTCTGGTTCGATCGGAGAGCTCGCTCCTGACGTGCTTGCGGGTCGTCCGGGTCGTTGGCTTGCGATCGAGGCGAAGGCGACGCTCGATGCACGCAAGTACTTCACGAAGGATGAGGTCGATGGACTCATCACGTTCTCGCAGGCCTTCGGTGCCGAGCCGTGGCTCGCTGTGAAATTCTCGCGCAGAGGTACGTTCTTTATGAGCGCGAACCATGCTGATCGCACTCAGAAATCTGTGGTCGTCGCATTCGGCGATCCCCGGTTGTTCTCCTTTGACGAACTCGTGCAGTAGGTTCAGCGTATCATCCTGATGAGCAGCGCTGCGTATGCGAGGAGCAGTGCGGTTCCGATGAGCACGGCATCCGTCGGGAAGAACCGTGTGAGGAATACGATGATGCCCGCGAAGAGGAGTGCTGCGGCTGCGAACCAGAGGAGGCATTCGGTGATGACGAGCCGTACGGTTCTTGTGATGCGCTGCACCGCTGCTCGTGCCCGCTCTTCGACGTCGGAGAGCATGTTCTGTGCTTCTGCGCGTACCGTTTCTACGAGCGGTTCGATGATACCGGTGAGCAGGCTCATCGTTTGCGACCCATGAGTGCTGCTACGAGCGCGGCTCCGATGAGGGCTCCGGCTCCGAAGGCGATCATGACGCTTTCGCGTGGTTTCTCGACGATCATCTCGTCGACTTTTTCGGTGTAGTCTCGGACTTTCTTCTTTGCGTCTTCGTATCGTTTCGAGAGTTTCGTGCGTGCCATAGAGTTGGGTGTCACGCCAGAGTTATAAATGCTCGCGGAGCAGAACTTCTGCACGTGCGCGCTCCACAACCTTTGCACGTACAGAACGCCTGCGAAGTATAGTCCAGAAAAGAAACATTTATATACCTTTAAAGACGTATTTAAGGGTTAGATGGGGTTGATCAGCGTATCGAGACGCATTGCGGACGTCACCGTGAGAGAGTCTCTTGGTGAAGAGTTCGTTCCCATCGTCAAGCACCTCAAGCGCAGGCGTGAGCTCTCTGAGTCGGAGCTCTCCGAGCGCTTCGACGGTGATGTGAACTATACGCGGTCGTTGCTCTACCGGTTGCATTCGTGTTCCTTCGTGGGTTTCGCACGCAAGAAGGATGAGAAGATCGGCTGGTACGTCTACTACTGGTTCCTCAAGTACGACCAGATCTACCGGTCGTTCTTCGAGATGAACCAAGAGAAGATCGCAGGGCTCCAGCGCAGGCTTGAGCGTGAGCGCAAGACGATGTACTTCGACTGCCCTGATGGGTGTATGCGTCTCGACTTCGACAAAGGAACCGAGTACTGTTTCAAGTGCCCTGAGTGTGGATGCCTCATGGATCCTGTGGAGACGTCCAAGCACGTCCGCGAGATCAAGAAGCAGATCTCAGGCATCAAGGCAGAACTCAAGAAAACCATTTGAAGGATTCTTCCGGCACTCGTATCAATCAAGTTCTACACGTGCGACGTATGGACCGTTCGTTCGACATCCTCTAGTATCCGGATATGCGTCTGTCCGTCATGGGTGGAACGATCCTATGGATCGCTCTGTTGATCAGTATGCCCTTCTTCGGTGAGTGGATCGGTTGGACGTACGAGACGCAGGTCGCGACCGGAATCGTCGTCGCGATTGGGCTCGTAGGAGGAGTGCTTCTGCTCGTATCTTCTGAACCGTGGAGCAGGCGGTTCCGCACGCGTGTGACGCTCACGGATCGTATCATGACGGTCGGAACCAACACCTATCGGTATGAGGATCTGTGGGTTCGTCATTCGACGGAACTGGTGGGTGGGACAAGACTCCTTACGGCTCATACGACCGATGGCGAGATTCCCTTCGTACGCGTCCAAGGAACGTTTGCAGGTCGCTTAGGTGAGTTCTATCACGGCAGGCCCGGGTGAGCGTCGAGGAGTTCGAGGAGATCCTCTCGTTCTTCGCTGAACGCACACAGGTTCGAGACTCCTATCTGAATCGTTACAGCGTCTTGATGCACCCGTACAAATAGAAATGGAAAGGGTTTACGTGCGCTTCGTAGTGCGCTTGGTTGCGCGCTTCTTCGGAGCAGCCTTTTTCGTCGTGCGCTTCTTCGCCGTACTCTTCTTGGTCTTCGCCGCACGCTTGGCCGGTTTCGGAGCAGCCTCGCGTTCGTGAAGCGCTATGTCCTTGGCGAGCATGGCTTCGATCTCGTTCTCTTCGCGCAGGACTTGGCTCGTCAGTCGGATGAGGTTCTCATCCATCCTGAAGAGGCGTCGTTCGATGGCGAAGAGCGCCTTGAGCGAGAGTGCAATGGCGATGAGGATTGCGACGATCGCAGAGAGCAAGACGTGGTCTAACGGTAGGTTTGTCATGGATACACCTCTACTGCATCCTCACTCCGACCGTTTAAATACGTTTTGCATAGTCATACCCGCAGCCATTTAAACGAGGACCGAACCCGTAGAATATGAAGTTCGATTATGCTAAGCTTCTCAAGTCGGGGCAGAGTCAGGTTCCCGAGTCGATCAAGCGTTCCGAACGCTTCGAGATCCCGAAGATCAAAGGGCACTTCCAGGGGAACCGTACGATGACGACGAATTTCTCTGAGATCGCTCAGACATTGCGGCGTGATCCTGAGCACATGCTCAAGTTCCTCAGTAAGGCGCTCGCTGCACAGGTCGAAGTGACGTCAAGCCAAGTGGCTTTCGGTCGTAAGATCAAGTCGCAGTTGATCAACGAGAAGATCGAGCAGTATGCGAAGACGTACGTCATCTGCCGTGAATGCGGAAAACCCGACACACAGCTCGAGAAAGAGGATCGGCTCTTGTTCATACGGTGTCAGGCCTGTGGTGCACGCCATGCGATTCCAGAAAAGATCTGAAGTATCTGCTACGCCGATCACGTCCGTGCACGTGGTGCCTGCTGAGCGAGCGCTCCACGCGTTCCGACCCCTGGTCGGTATGGAGCAGCAACGGTATGCTCCGATCGAGAATGCTGCCTCAGAGCGAGTGGTCTACCCCGCGTATCCTTCACATGCGCTCCTCTCATCGATCGAGGCTCGTAGGCTGATGCTCACACAGGCGCCGTACGCATCACTGCCGGAACGGTGGGATCGCGAGCGCTCGGTGAGCCTCGTACGGTTGGAGGTGAGGTGATGATTCTCACGTCTCATGTGAATCATGAAGGTCAGAAGGTCGTTGCGATCATCGATGACGAGCTCCTCGGACAACGCTTCGATGACGGCGAGCTCGAGTTGAGGTTCGACTCTTCGTTCTATCAGGGTGCACAGGCTGATGAAGCGGCGATCCTCGTCGAGATCAAGCAGGCGTACATGCTCAACTGTGCGGGCGAACGCACGGTCTCGTTCTTGATCGAACAAGGTATCATCGAACGCGAGGATGTGGCGATCATCGGAGGGATTCCCTACGTGTATGTCGTCTTCACCGAACGATCCGAAGAGGCTTAAGGCCGAACTCCACGCTCACGTCGCGGGTGATCCGCTCGATTCGTGGATATCGTATTCTGCGAAGGATCTGATCGATGAATTGAGTTCGCAAGGATACGATGTGATTGCGATCACGCCGCATACGGAGCTCTTCTCTGAAGACCTCGGATCGTATGCTCACGAGCGTGGTGTGCTGCTCATCCGTGGTATCGAAGCGCGTATCGAGGGTTGTGACGTGCTCATCTACAACGCGGATCGTGGTGTCGAGTCGATCGCGTCGTGGGATGAGCTCGAACGGTATCGTGACGATCATCCTGACGTGCTCGTTATAGCGGCTCATCCGTTCTTTCCGAGAGGTGCTCGTCGTATCGTTCTCGAACGCCCTGGGTTGTTCGATGCATGGGAGTATTCGACCTTCTATTCGCATACGATAAATATGAACCGTACGGCCGAGAGACTCGCTCGAACGCTTGCGAAGCCTCTTGTCGGTACGGGTGACGTCCACAGTTTCTCTTTGACGGGTCGTACGTATACGCTCATCGAATCCGAGCCGACCGTCGAGTCGGTGGTGCGTGCGATCAAGTGTGGCGCGGTTCGTCTTGAGACGCGTCCTCTTCGTACCATCGAGTTGTTGCGGCTGTTCGTTCCGAACGCTCCTTCGTACGTCTTCTCGTGTGTGAAGCGTCTCTTTGGACGTTAGAACCAGCTGCCGAGGCCTGTTTGTTGTTCGCGGTCTTTTCCGAATACGGATACGATCCTCTTGTCGAGTAGTTCGATCGATTGCGTCAGGTACGGGCTGAGCGCATAGGCTTGTACCAGGCTTTTTGCGGGTTCGAGGTATTTGACGACGGATCCTTCGCTGATCGTGAAGATGACTTTGCCTTGGCACTTGGTGCATGAGCTCGTGAGTGGTGGTCTTCGGAACTTCTCGTTGCAAGCCACGCATCTGAATTGTTGTTGGCTGAACTTCCTCAGGTTTCCTCTGATGTCTCGTATGAGATGTTTTTCGATGACGAGTGTTGCTACGTGATCGGTATCTACGGCTCGCACTCTTCGTGCGATCTCCATCTGTCCGTAGAGTTTCTCTTGCATGGAAGGGAGCAGTTTGTATGCGCTGCATGTGACTCCTGCGTTGATGTCTTTCGTCTCGTGCGTGTATCCCATACCCTCATATTGGCGTGGTGTTCCGAGGTGTTTTCCGAGCAGATCGATCGTGACATCCCATGGTTTCGCATACCTTCTGGCTGCGTCGTAGAGTTCTATGGGGTATGTGTGTTCGATGTCGAGGTTATGTACCATGTCGTCTACTTCTGCAGGGTCGAGGATCGAGGTGAGTACCAGTGGTGCGTCCATCGTTCGTGAACCGCGTCGGTCGGGGAGGAATTCTCTGCTGAAGTTGAGCAGTCCGTCCATAAGCAGGATGATGCAACTCTCGTCACCGTCGGTGTCTCTTCTCATAGCTGCGTGGTAGAGGGGGTGGCAGAGCATGCTCTGGGTTTTTGAGAATCCGATGACTCGTCCGAGGATCCCTGCTGAGGTGTGTGGTGCGAGTCCTATGACGTAGACGCCGACGCAATCACTCTTGTCGGTGAACCCATAGTATGGTTTGAGTTTGTAGAAGTGTTCGAGTTCGTCATCTACGAACCTCGTGATTTTCAGGATCGCTTCGTCCGCTCCGTCTTCAGGACTGTCGGGTGCTGCTCCGAGTACGATGTCTTGTGGCTTGAGCTCGCATACTTGGTCGTCGTCTTCGAGAGGGTTTCCACTCATATCTTCGGTGTATCCGAGTTCGCGTAGTTTCTCGACGCTCGTTCCGATCTCGCATGGTTTGAAGTGGGTGAGTGGGAGCTCGGTCATATCGTAGCGTATCGTGCCGTCTTTGTTGACGTATACGTCGTGCATGGCGCGCAAGATCCCTTTGGCGATGTGTTCGGGGATTCTTTTGGCGTTCATCGTTCCACGCACTCCTTTTATGAGGTCGGGGAATTCTACGACTCCAAGGCGTGCGAGCGCTTGTGCGAAGAGTTCTTTGACATCGACGCTTCTTCTCGAGTGTTTCTCTTCGCTCAACTCGAGCGCTCGCCCATCTTCGTCCGCAGGGTATACGCTGTGCGTTCCGTCTTCGAGCACGTATTCGGGGAAGTCTGCGGTGACGACTCCTGTGTGTATCGCTGCTTGGAAGCTGCGCATGCGTCCTCCTTCTTCTCCGACGGGAAAGAGGCAGTGTGGGTTGCCGGTCATCTTTCGCATCTTCGCCTTTTCGGGGCGTCCCATACGTGCTCCGATGAAGGTTCCTGCCTTATCCTCGTAGGGTATCGTGCTGATCGAGTTGACTCGTTCGAGGTGGGTCGATCCGCTCATCGTCTGTACGTCGGATTCGCCGAACGATTCATGGAGGATTCTGCTCGTTCCTTCTTCTACGAGGACATACGTGTTCTGTATGACTTCGTGCACGATGCCTGCTCGTTCGAGGAGCCGTTTGTGCTCGTCGTACTCGAGCCTGAGGCGTCCTTGTGGTGTGAGTGTTCCGCTCGCAAGATACCGTATGAGCTCCGGAAGCTCGTGCAGGTCTACACCCCTCCAATACGGCGTGTATCGCGGATGCATGAAGAGGCCTTCGCGGCTGATCGCGATCGCTTCATCCGTCGTGGGAACGGTCGTGTGGGGCTTTGCGGCGAGTTCTGCGAGTCGCAGCTCTCCGATATGCTCTGCGATGCGTCCGCGTGCTTCGTCGGAGCGTTGTGTGAGTCGCATAGCCCACTCCTCTTCGGTGATGCCGACGGGTACGAGCGGGTGTGCACGGTCGTAGAAGTCTCCGTAGTTGAAGAGTATGTCTCCGAGGTAGAGTACTTCTTTGATGTTCGGGTCGAGCGATTTGGCTTCTTCGTAACTGGTGAGTCTCGTTACCGTTCCGTCTTCGAGCAGAACGATTGGTCCTTCGATTGTATCGCAACTCGTACATGAGGCTGCCTTTCCTGGTCGTTCGGTTTTGAGTTGTGTTCCTACAGCGATATAGTCGCAGAGCACTCCCATCGTCGCTGGGTGTATGGATGCCGAGCTGTATCCTGAGGTTCTGCTCCTCCCGTAGCGGAGCCTGAATCCTCCGTATGCCATCGGATGGGTGAGTACGGGTCGTCCTGATACGAGGTCTGCGATGAATGTCGTGTCTGCTGAGAGTGCGGGCTTCTCGGTGTCTTTCGTGGGTGTTGAGGTTTTCGCTTTGGCGTTCTTCTGGATGGTGAGGAAGTCTCCCATCCAGTTCCACTGTTCGAGGTCGAATTCGTCTCCCCACGCGCTCAGTTGCTTCCAGAGTTTGGGTGCTTTGAGCGCTACCATAGAGATGACCAGACACATGCCTCCTCTGATCCTGTTCGTTTCGATGCGTGGGAGGTCTTTGTAGTTCGATACTTCGATGATTTCGGTCGGATCACCCGATACTTCGATGGGTAGGTGCGTTGCTATGTGTTGTATCTCTGCTTCGCTCGGCTTGTATTGGAGGTTGGTGACGCGGTCGTGATAATCGTAGAGTTCGGTGACCATGCGTTTGATTTCGAGTTCTTGTGGATCGTACGGTGCGTATCCGAGTTTCTTCCTGATGTAATCTGCGATGAGCAGGCTGACCGCTGAGGCGGTTCCTCCTGCTCCTCTGATGGGTCCTGAGAAGAGGAGGCAGAAATATTCTTTTCCGTCTGCTCGTTTCTTGAGTTTGAGTTCTACGAACCCTTCGAGGGGTGCTGCGACGACTCCGACGGTATGGTATGCGAATCCGGTTCTGATGCCTACTTCGATGGCTTCGCGTTTTGTTTCGAACGAGCAGAAGCGCTCTTCTGCTACTTCGTGTGCGATGACGAGCGCTACTTTCCAGCTCAAGGATCCGTGTTTCTTTTCGAGTTCGACGATCCGTTCGGTGATTCCCGATCCGATGATCTGTGGTGCGACCGATGAGATGAGCCCTTCGACGCGTTCGGCCATGTTCTCAGCAAGCGGTATGGGAACGGTGCGTTCAGGGTCGAGTCCTTGTGCTCGTGCCTTCTGTGCGATCGCATATGCACTGTTCACTTCTGCTCTGAGACGGTCGAAGTATGATTGTATCGCCGGTGAGCAGGAAACCATAGCGGTCGGCACGGCTCTGTGTTTATTAGGGTTTATCCGAGCCGTCCACTTGCATACTTACGGACCTTCGAGCGTGGTTCTCTGCACCTTTCGAGCCTATTCGGGCCGGCACTGTCGCGACACACTTTGGAGCGATACGACTACTGATCGTTTGTGGGTCCGAAACGGTTATCTTGACGAAGACTCACCTTGTTCGTATGGAGCTATCGTTCGTAGAACTCGCCTCCGCACAGTATGTTCCGTGGGTGGATGCGAATAGCGGTATCACATCGTACTGGTGTGCTGATCCTGAGCCGAAGTGAGCTCTCGAGTCGCTCAGAGTAGCGCGTCCTGACCTCGACCTTGGCGGTGTCTCCCTCGAGGACTCGTTGGTTTCGATTCCTGAGGCTATCCGAGAACGCGCGTTCTCTTATGCGAAGCGTGCGGGTCGGTTCGATGACATTGCGCGTACGGCGTATACGGAGCATCCACGTGGTGTCGAATACGAGCGGGTCTTGTCACGTGCTCTGCACGCAGTGGTCCGTGTTCCGTTCGAGTCTGATGGATTGGTAGATGAGATATCGTGTGGTTCTCATCTGATAGTATGCTCGTACGTACGTGCTGATACGGCGTGGGTCCTCTTCGAAGAATCATACGAGCTACAGTCCGAACGTACGAAAGAGTATCCTGTGAGGAT
>JBLKOL010000020.1:0-17127 GCA_047602765.1 Candidatus Woesearchaeota archaeon | reverse complement strand
AGAGCGGTACTTCCTTGCCCGTTTCGAGATCGATGATCCTGATGACCGCTACGGGGCATGCTCGGGCGGCTTCGAGCTGCTTCTCAAGCTCTTCAGCGGTGAATTCTTCTTTGATCATCACGGCCTTGCCGTCGTCTCCTTCAGCCCACGTGTCAGGAGCGATCGCCAAGCACGCGTAGGCGCCGATGCAGTTCGGACGGTCGAATTCGATGCGGTATCTCATCAGAGCATCAGGAATATGAGGATGCTCGTCGTGAAGAAGATCAAGAATCCGAATCCGAACCCTGCGAAGAAGTGCTTCATATGTGCACCTGTGGTGATGTCAATAAAAACGTTTCGCGTTATGTGAGGAGCATGAGTCCGATGATCGCTCCGAGGACTCCTCCGATGAGTGCTCCGAAGGCGAATCCTATGAAGAAGTCTTTGAGCGAGAATTCGCTATTGGACTTCTCCTGTGATTTCTCGGTTCGCTTCGTCTTGGCTCGTTTAGGCTTTTCCGCTTTTCGAACCGGCTCTTCGATGGGGCGCTCCGGTTCTTCTTCGACCGTTTCTTCGAAGTCGTCGGGCTCTCCGCTCAGATCCTCTGGTTCGCGCACTTCTTCTGCGCGTTCGATCTCGAGTTGCGCTCGAGCTTGGGCGATCGACTTCTCGATCTCTTCGAGGAGCTCGTCGCGTTCGACCGTCTCACGTTTTTCAGGTTGAGGCGTGACCTCTTTTGGAGCAGGTGTTTTTCTCGTTGGCGCGGGAGCTTTGGGCGTTTCGACAGGCTTGGGGAGGGGTTCTTCTTCGAAGGCGAGCAGTTCGTTCTCGATCTCTTCGAGGCGGCCTGCGATCTCCTGTTGGATGCGCACTGCGCTCGGAGCAGAACGGATGCGTTCGGCCAGCTTCGCATCACCGACCGAGTGTTCGATCCATGCGGCGAAGTCGTTGCGGTGTTCTTTGACGTGGTGTCGGAAGTGCTCGTCCTGGTAGGTTTCGAGCAGCATGACGAGTTCGCGGACCGATCCGAGCGTTCTGCCGTCTACGGTCCTGAAGTGTTCGTCTTCGTGTACGTCGTTGAGCAATCGCATGCCCTGTTCGATGATCTGTTGTCGTTTCATACTGCCCCCCTTCTGAGTGCGCGCAATCGTTTGTCGATCTTGCGTGCGAGCGTTTCTTTCGTTTTGACCCGTGATATCTCGCGGGCGAGATCGCGGTCTCCGACGGTGTGGCGGATCCACTGTGCGAAGTCGTTCTGTGAGCGTTGTACGTGGTAGCGGAACGTCGCATCATCGAGGCACTCGAGCGTCTCGGCGAGCTCGATCATGGATTGTACCGTTGCGTTGTTGCACAACCAGAGCGCTTGGTCGTCAGGAACCTGCCTGAGCAGCCATGACTCTTCGTGTTGCCTGAGTGATGACATGTCCTCCCCCGGAACGTCTTGCGCTCATATCTCATAAAAAACTATCTTCGTATCTATCAAGTGACTAATGGTGTGTGTGGCTCGTCTACCAACACACCAGTTCCTACCGCTCCGAACGCATCAGAATCAACAGATACGAGGGCGCACCACGAACCCGCACAGAACGACTCGTCGAACGAGCCGCCTCGCTCACCAGCAGGAATGAGAACCATATACGCATGAGCAGGCTCATGGACAGGGCGGACCGAACGCTGAGCGTAGTATGCGACGACCGGCCAGTTATCCGCGGCGATCATCGCATCCTCGCCGAGAACCTCGTCGAGGAAGAACGACGCCTCCTTGCTCACCACGCGCAGACCGTCCTCATGCGAGATGGGATCTGAAAAAGCGAGTGCGTACACACCGGTATTGATCACGACGAAGACGACACCGAACACTGCGATCGCACGATACGAGCAACGCGCCGCCTCACGAGCTGCGAGAACCACGCCCGGTATGAGCGCCGGCATGAGGAAGCGTGCGAGCTCCCATTCGAGACCCGGAGGCATCGCAACACCCTTCTGGAGGACGAAGACGAACGAGAGGACCATCACCGCCAACCATCCGAAGAGGACGAGCGAGTAGCGATCCACACGATCCGAGCGGATCACCCGATACGCCGAGACCGCGATTCCGACGAGGAGAAGCGAGAAGCACTGCACGATGAGCACGAGCACGAACCCTAACGAGACCGGATCGTACACGTCGACGACGCGGTAGCCCTCGAAGAATACGGAGAAGGGCGAGCCGAATACGTACGCGCTCCAGACGAGGAAGGGACCGATCGTAACGGCTCCTCCAAAGGCGAACGCTATCACCGAACGCAGACGAGCATACCCCGCCACGACTGCGAGGGCGATCACGACGAGTGCGAGCACGCTCGTGAACTTCATGAGGACCGAGAGTCCGAAGAGCACACCCGCCCACCCTGGTGCAGAGCGCCGTTGGAGAAACACGAGTATGCTCGCAGCCATGAGCATCGCAGCTGCTACGTCGGTGAGCACCATACGGCTGAAGAGGATGTGCATCGGCATCACGCACATGAGCATCGCAGCGACGACGCCCGTCTTCTCATCATACTTGCGTCCGAAGAGGTACGCTACGAGCACGCTGAGCGAACCGAACAACGCCACGACGAACCGTGCGAAAACCTCGATGTCGATCGGACCATGAACAGAGAGGACAAGGGGTAAGAGGATCGGACGCGATGAGAGCTCATCGTAGAAGGCACCCTCGCCCGAGAGGACCATGGCGTTCTGAAGGTACACCGTCTCATCCCAGAAGAAGTACGACGTGAAGACAGGCACGAGCCTGAGCACGAAGGCGAGCACGACGAGGATCACGATGATGCGCGGCAGACGCTTCATGGTTCGCGGATGCGCTCGCCGAAATCCTTGACGACGTTCATATACCGTATGAACGCCTCGTACGGCGACCCGTACGGATTGAAGTAGGAGTGTACGATGCCATCAGCACTATTCTTGGTCGCCATATAGTAGAAGTGGTCCGAGGTGAGCAGCTCGCGCCACGTACGCTCGTATCCATTCTCGAACGCAGCTTCTTCAAGAGCCCAGATCGCTTCGAACGCAGCCTTCTGGATCCGGTTACCGAGCCAGGCGCTCAGATCGAGCTCGCGATCAGCCCACGACGTCGTACCCGACACGCTGATCGTACGGCTCGCCTCGAGCTCGCTCGGAAGGGCGAATGCGACGCCTTGGCGCGCGAGAGCCGGGAAGAGCTCCTCGAGGAAGCTGAGGATGCCTGTCTCCTCGCGATGGTGTTCTCCGAACGTCTCGAGATCGATAAAGACATGCGCGTGATCAGCTTCAGACACCCAACGGGCGTACGTCGCTGCACTGAGCGGATACTCAGCCCATGTATGATCGGAGAAGCGGAAGGCAACGTCATCGGAGAGCTCGACGCTCTTGAGCGGGACGACGATAGGACTCTTGGCGATACGCACGACGCCCTCTTCGTTCGGGATACAGGCGAGCAGGTGTGAGAACCCGTGGTCATGGGCGAGTTGAGCGAGGCTCTCATCGAAGATAAGCTCGGTATTACGCAAGACGCGCGGCACCACACCGAAGCGCTTCTCGATCGCATCGCGATGCAAGTCGACCTCTTCGAAGAAACGATCAGGGTCGCGGACGTAGCTGAGCGAATGGTAGTACGACTCGCAGAAGAGCTCGACACGGCCGGTCGAGAGCAGATCCTCGATGTCGAAGAGCACCTCGGGAGCATACGACTCGAGCTGTTCGAGCACAAGGCCCGAGATCGAGAACGACAGCTTCGCATCAGGAACCTCTTCGAGCGCCCGTTTGAGGATGCGTAGCGTCGGACGATAACATCGCCGCGCACAGTCGAGCAGGATGCGCTTGTTCAGATCGGTATCGAAGTACTCCTTGTCGGAGCCGACATCGAAGACACGGTAGTCGCTGAGCCGGAGCGGCTGGTGGATCTGGGCGTACAACACGAAGGTCATGCGCTCACCCGCAGACGCATCATCTGCGAGTAAACAGAGCGCACTTTGCTCGCTGAAGCGGACCACGTGACGGACCGGATCTCTTTAAGGCCGCATTCGGTCAACTCGTCGCGAAGGCAGGGGTGCTCGAGAATCGCACAGATGTGATGGGCGAGCTTTTCGGTATCCCAGAAGTCGGTCTTGAGCGCATGGTTCACCACTTCGGAGACACCCGACTGCTTGGAGAGGATGACCGGCGTAGAGTTACCGATCGCCTCGAGGGCCGTGATGCCGAAGGGTTCTGAGACGGACGGCATCACGTACACCTGCGAGAGTTCGTAGGCGCGCGCGATGTCAGGACCTGAGAGGAACCCGGTGAACGAGACGCGATCAGCGATGCCGAGGTCTGCTGCGAGGTGTACCGAGCGCGTGAACATATCGCCGTCACCGGCGATAACGAAGTGCGCATCAGGAACGCGGTCGACGACGCGTCGAGCCGCGCGCAAGAAGTACTCGGGACCCTTCTGCAAGGTGAGCCGACCGAGGAAGAGGACGCTCTTCGAGCCGTTCTTGGGCTTACGAGAGCAGTGCTCGTCCGCATTATAGCCGTTGTGCACGACCGAGATCTTCGTATGATCGACGTGGTAGAGGTTGGTGAGGATGCTCTTCGTATAGTTCGAAACAGTAATTACATGATCGGCGGTGTGGACTCCCTCGTGTTCGATGGCTCGAACCGCAGGATTCGGCGAGCCGCCGGTACGGTCGTACTCGGTCGCATGCACGTGGACGACGAGCGGCTTACCAGACACGCGCGACGCGGCGATACCCGCCTTGTACGTGAGCCAGTCGTGGGCATGGATGACGTCGTGATCCTCCTCGCGAGCGATACGCTCGGCTTCACGCGCACAGCGTTCGACCTCTTCGGAGAGATTCTTACCGTAGAGTGATTGGCGGCGTTCAGGGTCGAGCGACGCGTACGTCGCACGGTAACTCTTCGAATCAGCATAGGCGTGGAGCGTGCTCTCGACCTCGATCGTCTTGACCGCACCTGGCCTTGAAGCTGACACGAGTTTCACGTGGCTCTTCGCCGCACCGGGAAGGTGGGGGAGGACGAAGGTGATCTCATCGCCCTGCTCAACAAGAGCCTTGGTAAGACCAAAACATGCGGTTCCGAGTCCTCCGGAGATGTGAGGTGGGAACTCCCATCCGAACATGAGGACCTTCATCGTTCAACACCCCACATCCTCGAGAGTTCCATTTCGTATTCCGCCCAGCCGATAGGTCCGTCCTACGGGCAGTGCATGGACTGCATCACGTCGATAGCCGTATATAAAGCTTTCCTGTCACAGGGCGCCCAGTCACCGACGAACTGCGCGTTACTTTTTACGAGTAGTTGCATAAGTTCTTATGTGTGTCTCGTTGATGAATGGTATATGGCCACCACACCCGCTCCGAAACGCCCTTCGAAGCGCTCACGAACCCCCAGAACATCACACGCCGCATCACGATCCACGAAACCACCCGCAAAGAGCGCCCCGGCGAAGCGTCCAGCGAAACCTGCAGGGTCGAAACGCACACCGGCCGCGAAGGCATCCGGTGCGAAGGCATCCAAGAGCGCTGTGCGATCATCTTCCGATACGAAACGAAGCGCAGGTACGAGTCCCAAGCGCGCATCAAAGCGCACGCGCGAACCCGAACCGGCCGTCTACGGCGACAACGAGATCCGAGAAGACTACCTGCTCGACTTCAAAGTCCTCATCGCGAAGAACCGGATCAAACGACCGCAGGAGTTCGCAAGCACGTCAGCGTATCCCAAAGAACGCGCGGACGACCCCTTCCTACCGGGCAACGAACACCTCACCGCTCCCGAGATCGGACGCGTCGGATCCGAGAGCGCATGGCAGATCCGCTGGTTCGAGAACCGCTACCCGCTCTTCAACCCACAGGGCACTCGAGAAGCAGCCAAGTACAATCCGCTCCTCCAGAGCGAGCCGGCCGTAGGATTCCACGAGATCATCGTCGGCACACCCGTCAAGAACCGGCAGTTCTGGGACTTCACACCCAAACAGATCGAAGCACTCCTGCGCGTCTACCAATCAGAGATCGACCGGCTCCAAGACAAAGGATACAAGTTCGTACAAGTCTTCAAGAACCACGGAGTGAGCGCAGGCACGAGCATCGTACACGAACACACACAGATCGTCGCGCTCCCCTTCGTACCGCCACGCATCGAAGAAGAGATCTCAGCAGCAGCACGCTACTTCAGATCACGCAGACGCTGCGCATACTGCGACGTCATCAAAGAGGAACGCCAAGCCAAAGAGCGCATCGCCTACGAGAACGACACGTTCGTCGTCATCTGCCCGTATGCGAGCCGCTACAACTTCGAAGCCCACCTCTACCCGAAGATCCACAAGAGCTCGTTCAAAGAACTCCTCCCCAAAGACTTCGAAGGACTCGCCGACGCGATGGCACACGTGCTCAAACGGCTCAAGAAACTGAAACTCGGATTCAACATCGAATACCACTACGAACCGATGAGCAAAGCCTACAAAGAGAAGAATTCGGGATTGCACTTCCACGTCGAGATCCTCCCACGACGACAGGTGTGGGGAGGGTTCGAGCTTGGAACCTCGATCATCGTCAACGAAGTGAGCCCCGAGATGGCAGCAGCATACTACCAGACGGGACGGTAAGACAGACACGACAGGGGGAACGAGGCATGACATCATACCGTTCACGCGGAATCGAAACGCACGGAGCCGAACGAGCCATCATCTACTCGGACGGAGCCACCTTCACGCTCGCCACCAGAGCACGCTCGCACTACGACGGACTCATCTGCCAACGCTCGGACAAGAACGGCTTTCGAGCGATCAAACTCCTCGACTCGATCGAGTTCGAAGCCGGAGCGATCGAGCGGATCAGCTGCGAACCACGATCGCTCATCGTAGAACACGAAGACGGACTCATCGTAACGTACGCGCTCGAATCGACGAGCAGGAGTACAACGCTCACCATACGGACGAGCAGACCCGCAACAGGAGTCCTCCGATTCGACATCAGGCACGTATACGACTCACAACCCTTCCACAAACACTACACGCTCGAAGACCTCAACGCACGAGGAGCACGCGCCTACACACTCGCCTTCGCGAAAGAGAGCGTCGGAGACACGCGCTACGACATCACCGAAACGATCCGCTTCGGACTGTACGGCACGAACGTAGGTGACGAGAAGACCGATCAGTGGACGGTCATCGAAGACGGATTCGACGCGCGACGGAACGGAACAGAAGCGAACCACCACGTCTACGAACCCGTACGCTTCACCGAGTGCGAGACGATCATCATCACGACCAAAACACGACTCGCACCCACCGGCGAAACCCCGCGCGCCGAAGCTGTCGGATCGAAGCGCGAACTCGTACGCATCGCAGCCACAGAACAGCTCGAAGGAAGCGTACTCACCCGGGGCAGCGCCAAACACGTACTCGCAGGATTCCCCTGGTTCTTCCAGGAGTGGAGCCGAGATACGGCGATGAGCATCGGAGGCATGAGGAGCATCCTATCCACGAGCGAACGCATCAACATCCTCTTACGCCTCGCACGAAGCCTCCACGAGAGCGAAGCGAGCATACAATCCGACCCGACGTCGCTGCGCACCGCCGATGCGATGGGACTCGTCATGTGGCGACTGAGCGAAGAGGAACTGAGCCCTCAGAAGCGCAAGACGATCGCTAAGATACTCGAAGACCACCTTCACGCGCTCGACACACGCATCCAAGACGGACTGCTTACAAGCGGAGAACGAGAGACGTGGATGGACACGATGCCCGGATGGCGCGCCGGAGCATGCATCGAGATACAAGCGCTCTACGCACGCATGCTCGGATTCGCATTCACACTCACCGGATACAACCACTACGCAGACCAGAGAGCACGATTCATAGAACGCGTACGCCACTCGTTCATCGGCGAAGACGGACGCATCATCGACCACCGCGACCCGGACGGAGTGCCCTTCACATATGCGACGAACAACGCATTCTTGGCCTACGTCGTCGAACCGGAACTCTTCGAAGAAGGGACGTGGGTGTGGACGTTCGACGAATGGCTCACGAGACTGAGCACGCCCGAACAACCAGGCATCATATTCAGCCTCGAAGAGCGATCACCCCTCTTCAGACCCTACCACGAAGGAGCGAGCGACGCGAGCTACCACCGCGGAGACAGCTGGCTCTTCATGAACCACCTCACCGCACTCGCCCTCCACCGCCTCGACCGCGAACGCTACCAGGACCGCGTAGAAGCCATCATCGAAGCAGCCGTACGCGACAGCCTGGAACTCGGAGCGTTCCTCGGACTGAGCGAAGTGAGCTCAGCACACAGCCAAGATTCGAACGGATGCTGGGCGCAGACATGGAGCGCAGCGACACTGCTCGAGTTGTTCGACGAACTCGAACGCTAATGCGCTAGCAGCGCAAATATGATGACCTTCACACGAGTGTCTTCGGTACCCGCAAATCGGTAGTACCACGAATAGGTCTTGTATGTCTTCGCAAGTGCAGACGTATTCTTGTTCGCAAGGTGCCGACGCAGCGCGTCTAAGTAGGTCTACTTGAACATGCTCCTCCTCCCGACAACACTGCAGATCGGACACGTCGCGGGGTCGTGACCGCGGGCCGGACAGTACTCGCGTCCGAAGAAAATGATGCGCAGGTGCAGATCACGCCACTCATCTTGCGGGAAGAGGCGTTTGGCATCGCGCTCGGTACGCTCGACGCTCGAACCGTCCGAGAGCTTCCAACGCCACATCAACCGGTGGATGTGCGTATCGACGGGAAACGCAGGGTGACCGAAGGCCTGGCTCATCACGACCGAAGCCGTCTTGTGGCCGACGCCAGGCAAGCGTTCGAGCGCCTCGAACGAATCAGGAACCCGGCCGTCATAGTCGTCGACGAGCATCTTCGAGAGTCGTGCGAGCGCTCGCGCCTTCTGCGGCGAGAGTCCGATCGGCTTGATGATCCGCTGGATGCGCTCCTCGCCGAGCACGAAGAGCTCTTCAGGCGTCGAAGCCAAGGCGAAGAGCTCAGGCGTGATCTCATTCACTTTCTTATCTGTCGACTGAGCGCTCAAGACGACGGCTACGAGGAGCGTGAACGGATCGCGATGCTCAAGCGGGATCTGAGGTTCGGGATAGAGCTGTGCGAGGGTCTCGCGTACGAACCGCACCCGCTCAGTGATTCTCATGGGCTATGGGAGAGCGAAGCGTTCAAGGGAGTTGCGGTTGTGCATCACCGACGCTTTTGTGCCGACGGTCACGCTGGTGGCGATACCATCTTGACGATGACTGGTGCTGCGAAGAGCAGGAAGAGCGCGAGGTACCAGTACCATGCGATGCCGAGCAGGAAGGTCTGGGCGTCGGGCCATACGGTGATGAGAAAGAGTGTGAAGAACATGGCGGACCACTTGGTGAGCGCCACGTCATACCATTCCATGCGCTCGACGAATGATGTGATCCAGCTGAATACCATGCTGTATCGTTCGGGTCGGGTGCTATAAACGTATCGGAGAAGGTACGTGGATGTGCGAACGAGGGATTCGCAGAGGGGTGATCGGGTTGCAAAGGAACAAGCCCGCACATCCACGGTAAGCGTTTTTGATACCACGGTAGAGTTGTGACTGTTTAAGTATCTTTCGAGTGTTGTAACTAGATAATGGTATCATTTTTTATATGGTGTAGAAAAAACTATATTTGTATGGTGATTATTTTCGTTGAGCGTCTGGATATCAGTAACTCCTGCTGAAGTAGGCGATGGCATCGGCCTTCGCACCCGAAACCACACAGACACCCTTCTCGAGCGGCTGATCCTGGGGGATGACGCGGCACGACGCGCCCGTCTCCTCCTCGAGCTTCTCCTCGTTCTCGGACGAGACCTTCCACGGAGCACGTACCACCTTGCCTTCGCTGATCGCCTGAGCGAACGACGGAAGATCAGAACAGTCGACGATACGTGCATCACGCATCGACTTCGCCTTCTCGAAGAGCGACGCATGGATATCGTCAAGGGTGAAGCCAACCGCGTCAGCGACCTCATCGAGACCGACCTGCTTCTTATCGAGCGAATCACGACGCACGAGCGTCACCGAACGAGCCTCAAGATCCTTCGGACCGATCTCGATCCGCAACGGAGTACCCCTCAGCTCGTGCTCGTTGAACTTACGACCCGGCGAGAGGTATTCGCGCGCATCGAGCTCGACGCGATTCGACTGGGAGAGCGACTGTTTGAGCGCGAGCGCCGCTTCCATAACCGCAGCTTTCGAATCATCCTTGTAGATCGGAACGATCACCACCTGCGTCGGAGCGATGCGCGGCGGGAGCACGAGTCCACGATCATCACCATGGGTGAGGATGACTCCTCCGATCGTCCTCGTAGAGATACCCCACGACGACGTATGGGCGTAGCGCGTCTCACCCTCACGATCGGTGAACGTGATATCGAACGGACGCGAGAAGTTCTCAGCCATATGATGCGTCGTACACATCTGGAGCGCCTTGCCATCAGGCATCCACGCCTCGATCGTATATGTATGGTGGGCGCCCGCGAACGTCTCGTTCGGACTCTTGAGACCATAGATCACCGGCAGGGCGAGGAGCTCCTCGTGAATCCGCCGGTAGTACTCGAGGATCAACAAGGCCTCTTGTTCAGCCTCATCATATGTCTCATGCGCCGTGTGACCTTCCTGCCAGAGGAACTCGCGTCCGCGCAAGAACGGCTTAGGATGCTTGAACTCCCAGCGCACGACACTACACCACTGGTTGTAGAGGAGCGGAAGGTCACGATGGGACCGGATCCACTTGCTGTACATCTCCATGATGAGCGTCTCAGACGTAGGACGGATCGCGAGGCGTTCGGCGAACGGCGTCGAACCACCCTGAGTCACCCATGCGACCTCGGGCGTGAACCCCTCGATGTGCTTCGCCTCCTTGGTGAGCAGGTTCTCGGGGATGAGCATCGGGAAATAGACGTTCTTATGCCCGCTGCTCTTGATGAGCTCATCGAAGAACGACTGGATACGCTCCCAGATACCATAGCTGAGCGGCTTGTACACGATGGTGCCCGACACCGGAGCGTAGTCGGCCAGACCGGACTTGATGACTGCCTGCGTATACCATTCCGAGAGGTTCTCGGCCTTGGAGATCGTGATGCCCTCCTCACTCGCCATAGGACGCGGACGCGAAGATCGTTTATAAAACTGTGCGGCTCATATACGTATGATCGAGCGTACGTTCCAACACCTGCCCGGCATCGGATCCCGAGGAGAAGAGCGGCTCTGGAGCATGGGGATCACGGATTGGGATTCATTTTTACGGGCCGAACACATACGAGGCATCTCAAAGGAGCGTAAGATCATCCTCGACCACCACCTGCGAGCCGACCTCGCAGCGCTCGAACACGAAGCATGGGAACGCTTCATCAGATGGCCCGAACGCCTCCACCACCGCGCACTACCACACCTCGAGCGGATCTACTACCTCGACATAGAAACGTACGGCGTACGTTCACGCACCGCGACGATCATCGCTGTGAGCGACGCAGAACACGTACACCTCATCGACGGAACACGAGCGGATGGGACCGTACTCTCAGAGATCCTCTCACGAGCAGAGGCGATCGTCACGTTCAACGGAAGCCGCTTCGACCTCCCCTACCTCAAGCGAGCCTACGCCTACACGCCCGAGTGCTTCACCATTGACCTCGAACCCCTCGCACGCAGAGCAGGACTCACCGGAGGACTCAAACGCATCGAACACGAACTCGGCATCAGACGGAACCGAGCATTCAGAAACGGAGATCCGCTCGCACTCTGGCGATCCTACCGGGCGACCGGAGACGAACACTTCCTCGAACTCCTCGGATCCTACGTCGAACAGGACGTGCTCACCCTCCCCGTACTACTCGAACACATACACCCACGGTTATATGCTCAGAGGTGATCATCAGACCATCACGCGCGTTACTTGAGCTTCTTGCGTTCAGCCTTCTCATGGATGATCGCAGAATTTCCCGTCGGATCGAGGATCGTGATCGTAATTGACTCGTGACCTGACAGGATCTTGAGGAGCTTTTTGAGCTGGTTCTTCGCACGCTTACGCTGATCCGCATCATCCTCAGTATCACGGACCTGTTCGAGCACATCCTGCAACCGCACGAGCACACCCTCAACCGTACTCACATAGCCGTCCGGAGCAGCACCAGGCTCGATCGTCGCGATCCGACCGACACGCACCGTCGCCGCAGAACCTTTGATGACCCGTGCGTTCAGATCATCCTCGCTCGAAACCTCGAAATCATACCGGCACGCTTCCTGCTCGTTCTCGAACTCGACATCAGAGAGCGAATACCCGCATTCAGGATCCGTACAAGTCATCGAAAAGACGAACATCACGCCGAAGTACGGAACCTCCTGTTCGGACTCGCGCAGCGTCAGAGTCTGCTTCAAACAGAGCGGACACGTCTCGCCCGATAATTCGTCCATCCCCTACGTAAGACGCGAGTCCTTAAGAGGATTATGGCGGGATGGTGATGCCAGGAATCGGAGTTACGTCTTTGCGGAGTCCTCCACCATCGCACGAGTATGTACGCAACGCGATCGTCCCCGATCCACCGTTGTGAGGCAATGCGATATACCCGTCGGTGTATACGTTCGTGGATACAAACGAAAGGAATCTACTTTTAACCTCGACATACCCGTCGTGTTCGACGCAAGAGGAATCGCGGATGTTGATATCAGGGAGGGCTATGCCTGGAGGCTGAGAGGTGATTTTCCGTATTAACCGCGGATCCTGCTCAGACCGTTTCTCTTCAAGATCCACCACATCAGGGTTCAGAGAATCGTACTCTTCGCATGAAGCGCTCATCGTTGCGGTGTTATACACGCACATATTTCTCGTATCATCAGTACCACAGAGGCGGGCGGAGCCTGACGAGCGTAGATCACAGAGGCATGGATTCTTTAACTCTTCACTCGAAGGACAGAGCCTACTCCTCGTGCTCGTTACGGTCGCATCGAAATCGAGCAGCGCAGCGTAGTCGACGTCTTCATCGCCGAGCGCGGCTTCACACAACTGGTGAGCGAGCTGGTTCGTATCGATGTCCACACTGCCATCAGTATTCAACACATAGATTCCCCCTCCCTCGATCGCAGCTGCAGCCTCGTCAGGATCCGAGAAGTCGATGCGATTTCCGTCTCGATCGTAGAACGTTCTCGAACCGCTGAATTCGTTGAATCCGAGGCCTCCACAGCGCAGAGCCGTTCCGAGCGTCATCTCACAGACGAACTGGTAGGCGGCATCAGAACATTCACGGCTCGAATTATCATCGAAGCAATGCTCTGCGAATTCGTACATGCGTTTGACCTGACCGACGTATCCTTGGATGGCCGGAAGGCACATACACTGCATCGCGCTCGTGATATCAGCTGCGCCGTCCTTGAGCGTTTCGATCGTATCACCAGCACCACACGCGTCCGGGAGGGAGAGCAGACTCCTATCCGTATCCGGATCCGCTGCTGGAGCGTTCTGAAGCTCGGTCACGTTCACACCAGGACAGAAGGCTCCCTGGACGCGTTCGAACTCGAGACGACATTCTTCATCAGAGAGATCCACACCAGCGCACCGCGTTAGGCCGAGCGGATCGCGATACTCGAGTCTGTGTTCATCGAGCGTGAGCACCGGCTTGCAATTGATACGCGAACACGAACGGCTCATGTTCGCCTCATGTTCCAAGAGCCGCTCGTAGAGCAACGGACAGTTCGAACCGCCGTCTTCTCCGGTCATGTTCGCGACACACGAGGCATCCGAACCACAGGCGCTCGCAGGAGTTACAGTTCCTTCGTCGTCCAAAACGATGCTTCTGAGTGCAGTCTCCCACGGCATGCAGTTCTCAGAGAAGATCTCCTCGATAACTTCGTAATGCGCTGTGCGCTCAGCACACTCGAATTCGGCTCCTACGCGTGCGACGGCGAGGACGAGTTCGATGACGTCAAAGACCGAATCGATATCCTCCAAGGCTTCAGCGACCTCTCTCACTCCTCGTTCGACACGTTCGATGTTCCCGCGCACGTTCACATCGAGATCGCCCAAACAGAGTCGGATGGAATGCTCCTGGCCTTGGTGCGTGTAGTTCACGTCGGCTTCGAACGAGATCGTCGCATCCGAGAGGTCTTCGAGCGATACCTGAAGTTCATCGATCCGGATCGCGATAGTCAAGTCGAACTGTCCATCAGAGCGTTCCACCCAGTTCAGAGTGATGCCTCTCACTTCCAGATCGCTCGTCGCATGGAACCGTACTCTGGTGATCTCGACACCGTCAGCTGGATTCAGATCGAGTCGTGCCCCCGAGCCGCTCATCGTCGCTCGAAGCGCATTAGGAAGGTCGATCGAAGACACAGAGAAACTCGGATCGAACTGGTTGCTCCCTCCACACTGAGCTGATACGGCTGATGCACTGAGCACGAGACACAGGACTAAGAGTAATGAACGGTTCATGAAGCATCACCTACCCGGTTTCCGAAAATCGCCTCTATAGAATAATCGGCTGGACTACGGTAGTATTCGGTATTGATCGTGATCGAAACCTCATCACCGAACGGCTCGAGCGTGTACTGGAGTTGAGGAGAACTGCCTACGACGCGTTCGAGTACAAGAACGGAATCAGGCATGGACGGCAGGAACGACTCGCCGATGCGAAGTGGATACGAACGGCCATCGATACGGGCGAGGAGCACGTCATTGAACGAACACGGCTCGTCTTCACACGTGAGCGAAACATGTGCGCGCACGAGCGGTTCGAGCTCCACCGTCGTACCCGACAACGGCTGGTCGTAGCGGTAGTCGATACGCTTCTGAGCGTATCCTTCCTTATCGAGTGTGATCGTCGCTGAAAGACAGCGTGCCGGCAAGTGGTCTTCGATGCCACCTGCGACGGACTCGAGCGGGCATCGGTACGAATCGCACACGTACGTAGCGCGAACATCGTCAAGAGGACTACCATCCTTCGCATCGACCACGCTCAGCGTGAACGTACGCGGCGTCACATCAGAACAGAAGGTCACATCGCCGGTGGAACGGGCTTCACGCTCCTGGTTCCGCTGTACGGATACCGGAACGGCAAAGCGGAAGAGGAAATCATCGTCAGACTCCATAGTGAGCGTGAACACGACCGGATAGTTCATCGAATACCAGAACTGATACGTGTTCTGGCACAGACCCGAAGCAGGATCGCCGACGACGTATGAAGACATGATATCACCGCTGCTGCGCTCAACGCTCAGATCACCACCGAAGTCGGTGAAATAGTATGCTGAGAGGCTCACATCATTCGGAAGATTCGCGTCGAAGGTGAGCGCGCGTTGCAACCGCTCATGAGAGGTCATCGGAGTCCCGTCGAACGATACGTGCGCCATCGCATCCTCGACCGTTCTGAAGAACGCCTCAGACACCTCGGAGACCGACCAGCGCTTCGGCGTACACGAGAACTCGACCCCCTCGAGCGGAACGTCCGGATTGATGGATATCAGCTCGAAGTTGAGATCGGTAAGGATCTCATCATCCCACATCGTCTTCACGAAGGATTCTGCCGTGTTCAATGCTTGGAGGATTGGCAGGCGCGATTCGACGACGAAAGGACTGAGACGTTGCTCGGCTGAGTCGAGTGCGATCCATGCGTCGATCTCGATCGCAGCCCTGCTCGTCGGTCCGATCTGAACGTCGATCGAAGCCGTACGCGGCCCCTCAAGACCGCTCGTGCACGCACTCAGACGATTTTCAAGGTCGGAGGCGATCTGATCGCGGAGTTGAGGTGACGAAGGGATGTGTTCGGGCCGGCTCCACAGAGCGAAATCACGTCCTGACATCTGGAACGTTGCGATGTCAGCATGGTTGACCGAAACCCACCCGCCGTACAAGCCCGCCAGTGCGATGCTCTCATCGAACGCACGTTCAGCACACTGTTGGACTGAGAGCAGCTCGGAACCTGTTATCGGTTCTCGAGGTGGTGGTTGTGGATTCGAAAAGATGAATATGGTCCCTACGACGCCGATGATGATAAGCACGGCGATGATAGCTATGAATGCGACTTGGCCTCTCATGATGATACCTCAACGATACGCGTACAATACTCGCGTGGTAAACCTGTCGGAGCGGTTCTGAACGTGATGCATGCTCTCTGGAACAACTCGTCGCTCGAAAAAGATGCTGCCAGAGGCAGGTCGGATGAGGATCCGACGTGAGCGATACCCGCAAGAGCAACCACGTCCCTCGTCACGGATCCTCGCACGGTGAATTCGATGCGCTCGTAGTCTCGGTCTTCGAAATCGTCGGCTTCGAATTGGTAGCGGATCGCATACCGATAGCGCGACCCATCAGGCCAACGCACTGCTTCGATCGAGAGAACCGGGTCAGCAGGAAACGGACTCGGACGCGCGAGCGTTGGTGCGCTCGGAGGAGCTTCAACACCTACGCCGTGCCGGCCCGCATAGCAGAGCGCAGCAGCAGGATCCATAAGGCCCTCGGAGAGCGGTGTGAAGAACGCCCGATCCGCTGCCGGAGCCCACGCAGCGATCGGATCGCATGCGACCGTCACCCAATCAGCACACGATTCATCCTCCATGCACCGGCACATGAGCTGCGATACGCTCGCCCCGAGCGAGATGTCGACGTTCCCGAAACGAGCCTGGCCTTGGGCGATAAACCCGATGATCGCATCCCATCCAGCCTGTTCAGCACTCGGTGATCCTGCGTTCGATGCATCGGCTACGGATGCGGGAATGAAGACGAGCAGTATCAAGATCGCACATACGGTTCTCATCCGAATACACCCCTCTCATCAAGATCCTCAAGATAGTCGGAGAGTTGATCGCAATAATCGACTGGAGCCGAAGACCCTGAAGGACTCGTTCCGACATTGACGAGACGGATGATCCCGGCGAGGTTCGCATTGAAATCAGCACGTGCAGAGGGTGAGAGATCGGTAACTCTGCTGATGAGCATCTCAAGACCGATATCCGCAACGATACGAAGCGGTTGACGCATGATGCCGCCTATCTGTTCGGAGATATCGGTTGCGATCGACACCCACGGCACGACGCTGATGATCTCATCACCGATGAACGCACACACCTGCATCGCATACGAATACGAACACATCGAAGCCGTACC
>JBLKOL010000019.1:0-17206 GCA_047602765.1 Candidatus Woesearchaeota archaeon | reverse complement strand
CAGGGGGATGCTCAGTTGCACGATGAGCTTAAGTATCTGGCGACGAGCATCGAGAGCATCAACCAACGCCTCGCTGGTGCATCCGGAGGGGTTTCTCAGAAGTGGCTTGAGGGGACTGATCGCAAGCTCTACACGGTCTTCCAGCTCGTGCAGGAGACGGAGAAGAAGCTCATCTCGGGGTTGGAGACGCAGTCGTCGCTCATGCGCCGCTCGCAGGCCGAGCAGTTCGGCAAGCTTACGTCGAAGGTCGGCGAATCGGTGAATGCGCTCGCTTCGAACCTTACGCGTTCGGTCGATTCGCTCGGCGTTGATGTCACTCGTTCGGTGGATGCGGTGAAAGGCGAGTTCTCAGCGATCCGTTCGGAGATGGAGTCGTTGCGTTCTGAGAACGAGGCGCTCAGAACTCAAGTCGGGCAGCTCGTTGAGGTGCTCCGGGATCAGATCGCGCTTATGCGCGAGATGATGAAAGACCGTTGAGCGCTGATTCTTCAAGTCGTATGAGCAGTTCGTCGATGTCCGTGTACTGGTATTCGAAGAGGTGTGCTGAGGTGAGCAGTGCGGTGATCGTTCCAGGCTTGGCTCTGAGCGTGCGGCATGCGTGTTCGAGCAGCACGCTGATCTGGAATACGTTTGCGGGGAATCCGAAGAACACGTCGCCTGATCGCATCATGCTCGTTGCGTGGAGTCTTCCGAGGCGGAGTTTGAAGTCGATCGCGATGTGTCCGGGTACCGTGCGCTCTGTGGGGTCCGCATCGTCTTCGGGGTCCCAAATGGTCACGACCGCTCGTCTTGACCATGGTGTTGTGCGAAGGAGCGGTATGACGTAGCTGTTGAGCTGGTCGATAGCACCGCGGTATGCGTGGATGCGGTTGCCGTACGTGTATGCGAAGCTTCCTTTGCGCGGTTCGGTGATCATGCGTTCGAGGTCTTCTGCTGAGGGGTAGTGCCATGTCTTCTGCTTCTGCATGATCTCGAGCGGTTCGCGTGTGGTTGATGCGTCTTCGATGCGGATCGTCAGGTTCAACAGTTCGACGCATTGGTTTCTTCTCTCGTCGGTGAACCGCAAACCGTGGGTGCGCACGAGCCTGAGGGCTTCGATCCACGCGTCGGTGCATCGTGTTCTTACGAGTTCCATCGTGAATAGTCGAGCAGGGTGCGGGATGTGCTTCGGGTGAACGAGTAGCAGACGAGCGGGAGCGAGTACGTTTTGTGGAGCCAGAGCGACTCGCGCAGGATCGTCTCAGCATCGACGTCGGGGTGTCGGTGGATGCGTACGCGGTCGCCTCCTGAGAAGAGCGCACTCGTATGTTCGCGGTCGCGCAGCATCATTTGTACGGGCTCGCTCATGAGTTGGCTTGTCGAGCTGACTTGGAGTCGTGAGAACCGCTTCGCACTGAACGATCGTGGGATAGCAGAGCTGAAGAGCGGTGCGAATCCGAGCCGGAACCTGAGCGGCATGCCACAGCTCGTGTAGATCGTTTCTTGTCCGGTGGCGAACTGTTCGAGCGTTTCTTTCGTGTTCTTGAGGAGCATGAGTACTGTCTCTTGTTCGATCGTCGGCTCTTTGAGTCCGTAGTTCCAGAACCGCACGTACGTTCGCGACAGGCTGAGCGTTTCGGGACTCACGTATTCTTCGGGTATGATGTCTTCGATACGGGATCGCACAGCGATGTTCGTGCGTCCGATGGCTTCCATCGATGAGAGGAGTGCGTGGCGTAGTTCGCTGAGCGGGTGGTGCCGTAAGAATCGGTTGACGTCGACGCAGTACGTGTTCTGGGTGCAGACGAGCAGCGGTGCGTCGCTCTGCTCGTGGGCGTCGAACGTGTGAGGTCCGAGTCGTCCTACGAAGATCGGCGTCGGATGCGAGTCGAGGTTCTGCACGTACCAGTCGGTGCCGTTCCCGATGGCGAGCTCAGCGCTCCGGTTGAGCGCGCTGCGTAATGAGAGGCTGCTGAACTGCGCGGCGGTCATCCTGATGATGAGGTGTGCGCGGCTCTTGGTGATGCGTTCGAGTTTTTCGGCTTGGTGCCACTCGCCAAGGCTGCTCGCTGAGAGGCTGATGGTGATCTCGATATCGTTGCGTTTCTCGATGGCCTCAAAGAGCCTTTCGTTCTCGGGGTTGGGGTCGGTGATGCAGATGGCATCGGAGACTTTGCTCGCGAGGATCATGCGTTCGATCATCCGGTCCCGGCTCGAGCCGTCGATGACGATCGAGTCGACGATCGTACCCCAGTTCCCCTCGTCTACTCGTGCGAAGACGCCTTGTTCTTCGAACGCTGTCGGAGGCGTATGGCTGATCGTTCGGGTCGTGATGCGCCGGTAGACTTTGAGTCCGTGCGCTCGTCGTTCGAGGACGGCGACCTCGCCGCTCCGTTCAAGCTGTTGGAGGTGGTAGAGGAGCCGTTTGCGCGCGCGCATCACATCGCCATCGGGTTCGATGGCTTCGAGCAGATCGTCGGTCGTAGCGACGTCGTTCGCTTCGAGGTGTGTGAGGATGCGCTCGTGCACGCGCTGCATGAGGCTAGGAGTGAGGTTCAGGATTTAAACCCACTGTTCAGGAGTGAAACACTGCCTTTTTCGGAATCTGAGCGGTATTCGCTCGTTCGTTCATAAAGGGCCTGCCAGGTTCAGAGTGATGTGCTGAACCGCTCGTCTGAATCTGGGTGTGAATCTCTATCTAGATGCGAACCAGTAAGGTGGTATGAGGGGTGGTCTGATGAAAGTGACGAGAAAAGACGTATTGCTCTGTTCGCGCCTGCGCGAGAACGGAAGAGAGACACTGACACGGATGAGCCGAAAGACGGGGATCCCGGTCTCGACGCTCTATGATCGTATGCAGCTGCACCAAGGCGGGTTGATCAAGGGGTTCACCTCGCTCCTCGACTTCGCAGCCCTCGGGTACGTCGTGCGTGCGAACCTGCTCGTCAAGGCGAACTATTATGATCGTGAGAAGATCCGCTCGTTCCTCGAAGGAGCGTACTGTGCGAATACCGTCCAGCAGCTCAACAACGCCTACGATTTCATCGCCGAATGCGTGTTCCGCTCTATCGACGAGCTCGAAGCCTTCAAGAGCCGCCTGTACGATGCGGGCGTGATCGAACGCCTCGACGTCTTCATCGTCGTAGAAGACATCAAGCGCGAAGCCTTCCTCAAAGGCCCCGACCTCGCGCTTTTGCACGTGACTGTATAGGGTCTATCTGACGGAACGATGCGAACGCAGGAACGCTATCACGACGATCGCGATGAGTCCGCTCAGGATGAGGAAGGGGAGGCGGAGCATGATGCTTGCGAGCACTCCGAAGATGAGCGGTGCGATGTCGGAGCCGATGTTCTTTGCGAAGACGAAGACGCCTTCGATTTCGGATTCGTGATGTGAGCGGGCGATGAGTCCTGCTTCGACTTCGAGGATCGCTGCACACACGCTCATACCGAACGCTCCTACGAGTGTGATGATCGCGAGGAGCGGCACTGGTTGTATGATGGCGAGCAATATCGTACTTGCTGCTGCGAGTGCGAATCCTGCAACGAGCATCCGGTATCTGCTCGTTCGCTCGCGGGCGAACCGGTCGGCGATGAGGTTTCCGAAGGGGAGTGGTATGAAGAGGCTCAACGCCATGAGTGCGCTGAACCACAGGTTTCCTTCTTCGAGGAGCATGAGCAGCGGGAGTCCGATGGCGAGCATGGAGAACCAGAACTGTACTGCGATGACTCCGGTGAGCAGAACCGATTCGGTGCGTATGAGCTTCTGAAGGTATGCGATGCTCGCTCGGTAGTCGAAGCGTGCAGATACGGGCTTCTCCGGTACGAATCGTATGAACGCTCCGATAGATATGATGGCGAGCGGCAGGGCCATCAGGTACGGATACGCGTAGCCATACCGCACGATGATCGCTGCGGCGAGGAGCGGTCCGATGACGTACGAAGCGTTCCACATGGAGAAGAACCCGCTCATCGCATTCGAGATCGCTTGTCGTGGCGTCGTGCTGATCATGTATGATGAGAGTGCGATGAGTGCGGTGTCGTAGGCGAGGTAGGCGAAGAAGGTGATGAAGAACAGTGCGATGAGACTCTCGGTGAAGCCGAAGACGCTGATGAGCGCTCCCAAGAGAAGCGTGCTCGCTAGGATCGTTCGTCTCTGTCCGAACCGCTGCGTGATGATGCCGAGGAGGGGGTCGAGGAGCGTGCCGATGATCCAGCTACCGGTTATGAACGCTCCGATGACCCATACCTGTGTGTCGAGGCTGGCAAGACGCAACGGAAGCGCGAATTCGAATACGGCGAGGAAGAGCGATACCGGTGCGAACACGAGCCCGACGCGCATCCCTCTGCTGATCCGTTCGCGCACCATGAGGGTTCCTTTCGATGAGCGCTTATATAGATGCGCGACCGTTATGCGTATCTGAGCCAAGGTCTTTGAATCATGACACTATACGCGTACTATGAAGCGCGTCTATGCGATTCCGCTCGTCGTCACGATCGCACTTCTCGTCCTCTTCTTCTTCCCCAAACCCGCTTCGAATCTCATCGCCTACTTCGCGACGATGCTCTCCTTCGGAGCGCTCATCGTCCTCACGGTACGGTGGGCTCAGGCATGACTGTGGTTCGCTTAGGGTTTGGTCGCGGAGAGGAAGAATCCTCCATCCAGACTACGCGTGAGTTCTGGTGGTTCCGTATCGAGGCCTTCCGCTAATACATTCAGTGAATCATCATCAAAGAGGAGTTTTTGCGTTACTCGATCACACCGGTTGCATCCATCTGCTACTGCATAGTTGTCCGAGCATGCATAACAGTTCGGAACGCCTTCAGATAACCAGTAGGGTGCTTTCTCTTCGAGTCCAGGGATGTGAGTGGGTACGGGTTCGCCAAATCTGTAGGACGCCATGGCATCATAAGAACTCACTGGTATATATCTTTTTTCGAACGGATGCCTCAGTGCGCTTCATTCACCGCTCGACCCTTCGGTATCCAACTGCGCAGAACGCAGTCTTTGATGAGTCCTGACCCGAAGAAGTCGCCTCTCTCGTTGCGTACGAGGGTGAATCCTGGTTCTGCGGTTTCGAATCGTTCGTGTTCGATCGGGTTTCGTTCGAGCCACCGGTGCCATTCGTCCGTTTCGAGCACGACAATCCTCTGCGTGGCGTGGGGTCCGATGATCTGGCTTCCTTCGATGGAGAACCGCACGGTTTCGTCGAGCACTTCACACAGGTAGAGTCCTGCGAACACTTCTCTTACCGCGTCGATGTCGATGCGTTCGAGGTCGCGTGAGATCCTATACAGGTCGCGTCCTCGCATGAAGTAGTGGTGGTCTTCGTCGAGTCGTGCTCCGTATGCGCGTTCGATGAGATCGTTGATCCTGCGCAGCTCGCGTTTGGTGAGGAACGCTGCTCGCATCTATACGCCCCATAGGTTGTTGACGGCTCGGTGTGCTGCTGCGATCTCGCCGAGGACCTCTTTTTCGGCGGTGGTGAGTACGTCCTTGTGTTCTTTGTACACGCGGTAGGCTTCTTCGCTGATGTCGGTGGTGAGCACGTCGTTCTCTTCGATCGAACGTCCGACGACGGCTCCTTCGATCGATACGGCGATGCGGCTCCCTTCTTCCGCTTTCGGGACGCGTTCCTTGTCGTGTTGGATGGCTTTGACGGTTCCGATGCGTTTCGTTCCGCTTACAAGTCCGATGCCGCTTACGAGTTCTCCTCGCTCGACGATGCAGCCTACGATCGCGGGGTTCGACTGTCGGAATACGAATCCGGGGAGGATACGGATGCGCACAGGTGTCGGAAGCGTATCGAGTGCTTTGCGGTCCTCTTCGACTTTGACCGAGTCTGCGTGCGCTTCGTACGCTTCGATGAGACGGTAGATGACTTCGTCGACGGCGATCGAGATTCCACATCTCTTCGCATCAGTCTCTACTTCGCGGCTGAGGGGTACGTTGAATCCGAGTATGATGCCGTACTTCGCATCGCGTGCTTTGAGCGACTGCGCTTCTGCGAGGTCCTTGCGTGCGATCGGTCCGATCGATGCGCGGCGTACGGGTACTCCTGCTTCGCTGAGGAGTTTTGAGAGTGCTTCGAGGCTTCCGAGCGTGTCAGCCCGGATGATGAGTCCGTCCTGTTCGGTTTCGAACACGAACCGCGACACGTGTGCTTCGAGTTCGTCGCGGATGCGTTCGGCATCGTCTGAAGCGGCCATGATCGGCATGCCTGCGATCGCATCTTCGAGTCCGGGGGCGAGGATCTTCACGCCGATCGCTGCGGATACGGTCTTCGTCTTCTTGAACCGTGCCTTGGCATCGCGCATCTCGCTGAGCGGTGCGGGTTCGAGGAGCGCTCGTACTTTCGTCTCGTGTACGCCGTCGAGCGAGGGGAAGAGTACGGTGTCCCCGACGCTGAGTACGCCGTCGTGTACGATGACGTCGAGCGTCGTTCCGAGTCCCTTCTCTTCTTTGACCTCGAGGATGATGCCGCGGGCCGGTTCGTCTTCGTGGAGTTCGAGGCGTTCGGTCAAGAACCGCTGTGCGAGTCCGATGAGCGTCGCGAGCAGTTCGGGGAGTCCGACGTTCTGCTTTGCTGAGATGGGCACGATGGCGATCTGCTTCGTGTAGTCTTCGAGCCGATCGAAGCGTTCGGATTGGAATCCGTGTTCTGCGAGCGTTCCTACGATGGCATAGACGCGTTCGTCGAGACGGTACTGTACGGTGTCTTCTTGTCCTTTGAGATCGGCGAGCACCGATCGGTGTTTCACCTGCCATCCAGGTACGAGGTCGACCTTGTTCGCGGCGATGATGAACGGTGTCTTCGATTGTGTGAGGATGTCGAGGGCTTCGAACGTCTGCGGTTTGAACCCTTCATTGACGTCGATGACGAGAATGGCGAGGTCGGCGAGCGCTCCTCCTCGTTTGCGCAGCGAGGTGAACGCTGCGTGTCCTGGCGTGTCGATGAAGAGCAATCCAGGGATCTTGATCTTGTCTGCGATGCCGCCGAGCAACTCTCGTGCTACGTCGAGGATCGTATCGAGGGGTATGAGTGATGCTCCGATCGCCTGGGTGATCGATCCGGCTTCGCTCTCGACGATGGCCGTGCCTCTGATCGCATCGAGCACACTGCTCTTACCGTGGTCTACGTGACCGAGCACCGAGCAGATGGGGCTTCGCATCGCCATAGTCTCCGGCAGAACGTTCGTCTTATAAATGTCCCGTCCGCCTCTCCGCTATGCATGAGTCTACTGAGGGCGGCGCGCGCTTCTCTGCGGATGTCCGAGATATCGCGTCTGCGGATATGGAGGTGTTCTACAATCCGCTCATGCGCGAGAACCGTGACATGAGTCTGCTCGTACTCTCATGGCTCCTGAGTACGCGCGTACCGCGTCGGCTCGTCTTTCCCATGGCGGCCTCGGGCGTTCGTCCGCTGCGTATGCTCGAGGAACTCGACGTTCCCGAATGTGAGGTGCTCATCAACGATGCGGATCCGCGCGCCGCGGCCTCAGCGCGTTTGTCGCTCGAGCTCAATGAGCGCGCATCGTCGTGGAACGGAACGATCAGCTTCTCACGCTCGAGCGCACAAGAACTCCTCTCAACAACGCATGCCGACTACGTCGAGATAGATCCGTACGGCTCGCCACTCCCCTTCCTCGATGCGGCGATCCGCTGTGTCACGCACCGAGGCATCCTCGCGGTAACCGCTACCGATACGGCTGCGCTGTGCGGGACGTATCCGAAGACCGGCCTTCGCAAGTACCATGCCTTCACCAAGCGCAATCCGCTCATGCACGAACACGCGGTGCGCATCCTCGCGGCGGTTGTAGAGCGCGACGCTGCTCGCTATGGGAAGGCGGCGAGGATCATACTCTCCTATGCACACCTGCACTACATCAAACTCTTCTTCGAAGTCACGACGTCGCGCTCACATGCATACCGGCTCGTGAGCGAAGCCGAATACTGGGATGTCGATGCGACGGGATATCCGGTCGAGCGACGCAGGCTCGCCCAAGGACGTGGTGAGGGGATGATCGGACCGCTCAGCCCGCAGCCCCTTGTCGATCCTGCGGTGATCGAACACGCTGCGACAACTAAGGCGCGGCTCAGCGAGCGTTCGAGACGTTCGCTCGAACTCATCGGATCCGAAGGATCAGGGTTTACGATCGACTTGCACGCGCTCGCCTCGGAACTCGAACTCTCATCGGTCCCGAGGACGTCGCTCGTGCTCGAACGGCTTCCGGGCGCGACGCGTACGCAGTTCTCCGATACGGCGATCCGCACGAGCCTTCCGAGAACCCAGGTATGTGAGGCGATGCGATGACGTTCGAACGCTACGCCGAAGAGATCCGCGAAGCCGTCGAATGCGGTCACGTGATTCTCATTACCGGAACGTGCACGGTCGCCTATGATGGTCGGGTGACGAGTTTTCTCGACACCGGAGAACGCATGGTATTCGTGAAGCAGGATCGCTCTATCGTCGTCCACAAGCCGAATGGGGTCATGCCGGTCAACTACATGAAGGAGAAGAGCGAGATCACCGTCTCACATACGGATGAACGCCTCGTGATGAGCGTGAGTTCGATCAAGAAGAAAGAGTCGATGCACGTCGAGTTCACGCGGATCGCACACCTCCACCGTCAGTCGATGACGGATGGTCGTACGATCGAGGTGTTCGGAACCGAACGCGATATGTCTGATATGATCATGGATAATCCGACGCTCATCGACCCCGGTTTCGTGCCGCTCTCTCGCGAGGAACACACCGCGCTCGGATTCATCGACGTCCTCGGCCATGATCGCAAGGGAAACCTGGTCGTTGTCGAATGCAAGAAGCTCCAAGCAGAGTACAACGCGGTCATGCAGCTCAAACGATACATCGACCGCCTCGCTGAGGCGAAGGGAACCGACGCGTCGTCGATCAGAGGCGTGCTCGCCGCTCCGACGATCTCTCCTTCAGCGGAGCGGTATGCGCGCAGCCTTGGATACGAATTCCGCAAGGTGAATCCTCCCGAGCGCAACATCACCGACAGAGGCCAGTCCGGTCTTGACCGCTGGGCGTGACTCCGCAAAAAGCTCCGGACACGCCTGCGATGTGCTTCTAAAGAGCTGAACGTCCAGTACCGTATGAGGGTGAGGCTCAGGTCCTGCGGCGAAGTCGTCGAATTCTCCTGCGACGCATACGCTGTGTTCGACGAAGAAGCAGCTCTGCTGCTCGTATCAGACCATACGCTGCTCGAATCCGAGGATATTGATCGCTTCGAGATCGTCTGGATCGTCTAGCCGAGCGCGCGGCGTACGTTGACCGACTCGCAGTTCTCGATCCCGGCAAGCGCGTTCACGCGTTCTTCGATGCCGTCGAGGTTTCCGAGTCCTTCGTCTCGCGAGAACGTGACGAGTAGGGCTTTGATGCCGAATCCGATCGGCTCTTCTTCATGCGCCGATACGCTTCCGCCTTCAGCGGTGATGGCTTCGGTAACAGGTGCTACGAGCGATTCGAGTTCGACGTCCGGGCTCTCCGGCATGATTTTGAGCGTTACGATGATCTGTGCCATACCGCCGTGGCCGAGACAAACGTTTTTAAAATAATCTGCTCTTGGCATGATTGGGTGTTCCAATAATCATGAGTGTATCGGATACGAGGTCGTGGGTCGAACGGACGATCGCATCGTTAGATAGCGGGTTCGACAAGAAGAAGCTGCTCGAGGAGGCTGATTCGCTCGGTGATTCTGAGATCCGCTCGCTCATCGCAACATCGATCACCGCTTCGATGGCGAAACGCAAGCTCGAACAGTACCTCGAACGAGCCGATTCGCCCGGATCCGAACCTCCAAAGCCTCCCCGTCGGTCGGAGAAGCACGTTCCGAAGGAGAGCGACGCGCTCGAGACTCCTCGAAGTCCTCACAGAGAATCGCCGGTGCTTCAGGCCTCGCCTCCTCAAGAGTCTGCCGAACCCGTTCGAGGGTCTGAGCCTTCACAGCCTGATCCGCCTCAAGCAAACGCTACTCCTCAAGCTGCGCATCCTAAGGATCGCAAGCCGTCTTCGAGCGAACGCTTTTCACGCCTTGAGAAGACGGTTCTCGCATCCAAATCCTCCGACGACCTCACGATACCCGATATCCCTGAAGGCATGGTCGATACGATCCGCCAGCTCAAAGACCTCGCACGTCGCAAGACCGCAGAGCCACCCAAGCCGTTCACCCCGAAGAAACGCCCGATCGACTCTGATGGGTTGCTCGATGCTCTCGGATCATCAGATGCACATGAGGAATCAGATGCACATGAGGATGCCGCTCGGGAGTTTGAATCGACTGCCTCCGAACAACCCGATGTGCTCGGATCACCTGGTGAGCGAGCGACGGTCGAAGAACAGGTCCCTCCAACAGCGCCATCTCCGATGCCTGAGTCGGACGCACCGCCCGCTTCTGAGCCTGACGTAGATAGAATTGTAGAGGAAGTCACTACACCTCCACCACAGACTCCACTCTCGGAATCGGACTCTGGCGTTCTCGAAGAGTTTGAAGCCTTCCTCAAAGAACCGGTCGAACCAGGTCAGAGCCGCTCGGAACTCTTCCACGCGGACACTGGATCTCCAGCAGTGGTTGCGCAGGAATCTGTGGGTGATAAGGATCCTGCTCAGTCGGTCGCTCCAGAGCTTCCCGTACCTGATGCGAAGGATTCTGATGTTTCTCGAGCGTCTGCTGGGAAGGATGATCTGAAGACCGACGACCTCTCAGCCCGTTTCGACGATTTGCTCGAGGCGATGAACGATATCAACACGGATTTCGATGCTATCGGGCCTGAGGCTCCTGAAGAGTCATCTGGGCCCCTCGAGGAGTCCTCTGATCGGTCTGAGGACGCCGCACGTGGACCGGCGCCTACTCCTGAAGCTCCGTACGATGGCTCATGGATCGAACGGTGCGAGAGCATCAGCGACATCATCGATGAGTTGCAGACCGTTAAGGGTTCGATCACCGATATCCGCACGACGATCGCACTCTACGTTCTCGGCTTCTCTGACGAGCTCGCAGCAACGATCCGGACGGCTCAGAATCGCGATGAACTCGAACTCATGCTCAGAAAGGCGTTGACGGCGACGATCGATGATGCATTCGAACGCACGGCCGCGCAGTTCGAGAAGGAACAGGAGGCATATGCACGCCAAGCTGAACGGGCTGCCGACGCCTTCGATGAGGCTGTGTCGAGCACCGAGCGCGAATCACCCGTCGAACCTGATCCTGAACCCGCTCCTGAACCTGTTCCAGAACCTGTTCCAGAACCTGTATCAGAACCCGTTCCTGAACCCATTTCTGAACCAGCCGAAGCACCGCGTGAGCCCCTAACGCCTGCTCGTAAGGAGCCCGAGGCGCCGGCACGCACCGTTGAAGTGAAAGGTGCCGCCCGTACGGATGTCCTTCAAGCCGCTCGAACCGTACATCAGCGCGCCGAACAAGAGAGCGCCGCTGACCTTACCGTTCCCGTCAAGAAGCCCGTACCCGCGCCGCGTCCGTCCCTCGCTGAACGGATCGCAAAGCACATCGAATCGCTCCACGACCTCATCGCAGAGGGCGACTACGATACTGCCCTCGAACGCCTCGAGAACGCACGCGAACTCCTCGCTCGTCAGATCACGCTCAAAGAGCACCGCAAGGAGTCTGTCGTCGATGAGCGCATGGCGGACTTCGAACTCAAAGGCCTCGCCCTCGACCTCGAGATCCTCAAAGCGCGACAGTAAGCCCGTCCGAACGCTGGATCCATCGAGTGATTCTTAAACGACCGCTCGTCCCGGAGTTCATGCCACGCATTGCGGTTATCGAGAAGGAGAAGTGCAATCCCCATGCCTGTGGCAACTATCTGTGCATCCGGCTCTGTCCGGTGAACCGGGAGGGACATGACTGTATTGTCGTCGGTGAGGATCGCAAGGCGCTCATCTACGAGTCGATGTGCACCGGGTGCGGGATCTGTGTGACGCGCTGTCCGTTCGGTGCGATCAAGATCATCAACCTTCCTGACGAGCTCGCATCCAAGCCGCTTCACCAGTACGGCGAGAACTCGTTCCGGCTCTACAACACGCCGATCCCCAAGCCGAACCAGATCATCGGGCTGCTCGGTCGTAACGGTATGGGTAAGTCGACGCTCATGCAGATCCTCTCCGGCCAGCTCACGCCGAACCTCGGGGATCACGAGACGAAGGGTTCGTGGGATGCGGTCATCGCGCTCTTCAAAGGGTCCGAGGCGCAGTCGTTCTTCGAGCGCCTGCGCGATTCGGGTGTGTCGACGGCGCTCAAACCGCAGCTCGTCGAGCAGATCCCCAAGGTCGCGAAGGGTTCGGTCCGCGAGCTCCTCTTAGCGATCGACGCGAACGGATTCGAACGCGTCGCTCAGGCGTGCGATCTTCTGCTCATCCTCGATCGGACCATGGAGCAGCTCTCCGGTGGTGAACTCCAACGCGTCGCCATCGCCGCAGCGCTCCTGCGCGACCCTGAGCTCCTCTTGGTCGATGAGCCGAGCTCGTATCTCGATATCAAGCAGCGCATCCGCATCGCCCGGCTCCTCAATGAGGAGAAACACAAGCGTATGATGGTCGTCGTAGAGCACGACCTGCTCGTGCTCGACTACCTCGCCGATACGGTGCACCTCGTCTACGGTCTTCCCAAAGCGTACGGGATCATCGCGCTGCCGCGCGCGGCGCGTAACGGCATCAACGCCTACTTGGAAGGGTACGTCAAGGAGGAGAACATCCGCTTCCGTGACAAGCCGATCACGTATCGCGGTGGCGCTGAGAAGACCCTTGCCAAACAAGAGGAGCTCGTTCGGTGGGAGTCGCACACGCACGCCTATGATTCGTTCTCGCTCTCGATCGAGCCCGGTGCGATCCGCAAGAAAGAGGTCGTCGGCATCGTCGGCGAGAACGCGACGGGTAAATCGACGTTCATCAAACTCCTCGCCGGTGAGCTCGAAGGCTTCGGTACCGATCTGAGGATCGCCTACAAGCCGCAGTACCTCCCGCGCGAGCGCATCACGGTCTCCGAATACCTCAAAGACGCCTTCGAGAAGCACCGCAGAACGCTCATCATCCCGCTCGAACTCGAAGAGCTCGAGTTCCGCGAGGTCGATTCGCTCTCCGGTGGCGAGCTCCAGCGCGTCGCGATCGCACGAACGCTCAGCGAGGATGCCGATCTCTACCTGCTCGATGAGCCTTCGGCCTACCTCGATGTGGAGCAACGCCTCGCCGCCTCACGCGCGATCCGCTCGTTCATCGACGAGACGGAGAAGAGCGCGTTCATCGTCGACCACGATTTGCTCTTCATCGACATCATTTCCGATTCGATCATGGTCTTCTCCGGCGCGCCGAGCGTGTCGGCTACCACTGCGGGTCCGATGGTGCTGCGCGACGGCCTCAATGCGTTCTTGCGCGAGCTCGAGGTTACCGTGCGTCGTGATCACGACTCCGGCCGCCCGCGCATCAACAAGCCCGGCTCCGTCCTCGACCGCGAGCAGCGGTCTTCGGGCGAGCACTACGCGTCGAGCTGACCATGTGCGGCATCCTTGCGACGCGGTTCGAACACTCGGCTCCCCAAATCCTCGCACAGCGCGGCGCTGATGGCATGCGCACCGTGAGTCGAGCCGGATTCTGGGTGTCGCATGCGCTCCATGCGATCGTCGGCGAGGAGCACCAGCCCTTCGAGGATGCCGGGGTGTTCGCGGCGAACTGCGAGGTGTACAATTGGCGTGAGCTCGCTGTTGCGCACGGTGTGAAGGCGCGCAACGATGCGCACCTGCTCTTCATGCTGCTCGAGCAGCTTCCTGATGACGCGTTCGCCGTCGGAGCGCGGGATACGCACGTCGTGGATCCACGGCTCTCAAGCCTGCTCGCCTCGCTCAGGGGCTCGTACGCGTTCGTCTATGCGCGCGAAGGGTTTCTGGTTGCCGTGCGTGACCCGCTCGGCATCCGCCCGCTCGTCTATGCCGATGATGCCATCGCCTCGTCTCACGCCGCGCTCGAAGCGGTTGAACGTTCAGGCATCGAGCTCCATCCACGTCGCATGCTCCGATGGGACGGTTCGGGCGTGGGCTTCGCATACCTTCCCATCTCTTTTCCGCTCGCCTCCGAGGACTTCGAAGGAGCGCTCGAACGCTCGGTTCTCGAACGTCTTCCCGAGCAGGACGTCTATGTGCTCCTCTCAGGTGGTGTGGATTCATCGCTCATCGCTGCGCTTGCCTCCGAACACCGAACGGTGACGGCGGTCACGGTCGGCGTCGGCGAGGCTCCGGATGTGCTCGCTGCGCGCGACGTCGCCCGTCAGCTCGGCATCGGACTCGTCGAAGTCGATGTGGACCCCGTTCAGGTTCGCGAAGCGACGCGGGTGATCGCACGCGCGATCGGTGAGCCGCATGCGCTCAAGGTATCCTCGGCGCTCGCCCCGTACTTCGCGGCGCGCGAGGTCGCCAAGCGCGGTGGGAAGGTGCTCCTCTCGGGGTTCGGTGCTGATGAGGTCTTCGTATCGTATGCGCGCTCGAAACTCAACCACGGCAGGCTCGCCGAATCGTGGGCGCACCTGCTCATGCTCTGGGAGTCGAACGCGTTCAAAGAGGACGCGGCCTCGATGCTGAGCACGGTCGAAGTCCGCTATCCCTACCTCGACTTCGGGGTGATCGCTGCGGCGTGGCGTGATCTGGGTGATGGGAGCAAGCGGCCGATCCGCGATGCGCTCGAGAGGCGCGGCGTAGATTCTGATCGTCCGAAGAAGGCGAGCCAGTACGGTTCGCGGCTCGATGCGGCGTTCGAGAAGCATGTGAAAAGCCTTGGCGTGTCGAAATCCGCGTATCTTTCGACTGCGGTTCGGGGCAAGCGCATCGCGGCGCTCATCAGCGGTGGTAAGGACTCGCTCTACGCGCTCTATCTGCTCGGAAAGTTCGGGTACGATCCGCGGTGCATGATCAGCATCATCTCGGACAACGAGGACTCGTACATGTACCATACTCCGACCTCACAGCTCATCCCTCACATCGCCTCCAGGCTCGGTCTCGATGTGGTCCTCGAGCGTACGCGTGGCGAGAAAGAGCACGAGCTCGAAGCGCTGCGTTCAGCGCTCGTACGCGCCACAGCGGAGCATGGCATCGTCGGGATCGGTTCGGGTGCGATCAAGAGCAACTACCAGCGCGACCGCCTTCTCCTGCTCTGCGAAGAGACCGGGCTCTCGCTCCACTCGCCGCTCTGGCAGTTCGATGAGCTCACCTATGCGCGTCAGCTCGAAGAGAACGGGTTCTCGGTGATCGTAACGCGCGTCGCCGCTGACGGGCTGAGCGATCGTGACGTCGGTCGTGCCTTCTCGTATGAGTGGGCGAAATGGCTCCACAGCCGCGGTATCTCTCCGGTCGGTGAAGGGGGTGAGTTCGAGACGCTCGTCGTCGACTGCCCCCTCTATGACCGTCCGCTCGCGGTACGCCTTGAGGGCGTCGTTCGTGATGGGATGAGCGTGACCGGACGGTTCGTCCCCTCCCCGAAGGATTTATAAAACGATTGAGGGGCCTTCGCGGGATATGAAGCGATCCTCCCGCAGATGGAAGAAGAAGCAGCAGATGCGCTGGAAGTGGCAACGCAAGCGCATCAAGCGCGAGAAGCGCCGTCGTAAGCTGCGTGCCTGATCCTTGCGAACAACGCGGTGTTCGGACGCCTCTGTACGCGTAGTGTGCTCGGTTCAGGTAGGTTCTAAGGGTCCTTGAAAGTCTGATATGCTCCTAGGGCTCGTGCATGCGTCGTTTGACGCGCTGATACGACAGTGCGAAGCGGTGCGTCTCGTCGCGTACGCGTCGTACGAAGCGCATGACTTCGGATTCGGGGTCGAGCCTGAGCGGTGTTCGTGCTCCGGGCGCATAGAGTTCTTCTTCGCGTTTGGCGAGCGCTACGATGGGGATCGTGAGGTTGAGGAGTTTGAGCTGTTCGAGCGCTGCTGAGAGCTGTCCTTTTCCTCCGTCGATGACGATGAGGTCGGGTAATTCGCTTCCTTGGTCTTTGAGCCGTTTGTAGCGTCGGTAGACTGCTTCTGCGATCGCGGCGTAATCGTCTTGTCCTTCGACGCTTCGTATCTCGAACCGACGGTAGCCGTTCGTGTCCGGCTCAGCATCGATGAATCGGGTCATGCCGGCTACGATGCCGGTTCCGGCGAGCGTGCTCACATCGAAGCATTCGATGACGAGCGGCGCATCGGCTAGGTTGAGCGTGTCTTTGAGTTCTGAGAGCACTCGCTTTTCGGTGAGGTTCGCCCGTGCATTCTTATGTGCGAGTGAGAGGAGCGCTCGTTTGGGTCCTCTCTGTGGTGTGAGCACGTAGCAGCGATTTCCGCGTAACTCGGTCATGAACGCTTCGAAGGCGTCGCTGAGCGGTTCTGATACGAGGACTTCTTTGGGGATCGGTCGCGTCCGGTAGTACGCTTTGAGGAAGTCTTCGAAGATCTCATCGCGCATACGTAACCGGTAGTTCTCGGTGGCGGTGATCACACCGCGTTTGATCCGCAGTACGCTGATGCTCGCTCTCTCGTCATCCGCTGCGATGGCGAACACATCCTGATCGTGTTCGTTGAGCGTGGTGACTGATTGTTTCTCGGAGAGATGCTCGATGGCTTCGATCTCTCGTTTGCGTTCGAGGGCGGCTTCGTAGTCGAGGCGTTCTGATGATTCGCGCATGCGCTGTTCGAGTTCGTCGAGCGTGCGCTTCGTATCTCCTTTGAGGAATCGGCGTGCTCGTTCGACCTGCCCAGCGTACTCCTCGCGCGTTACCGCTCCGATGCAGGGTGCTGTGCACAGCCCGATGTGGTAGTTGAGGCATGAGCGTTTCGGAAGGCTCCGGCAGGTTCTCAGTTTGAAGAGTTTCTGAGTGAGCCTGATGAGCTGTCTGCGTGCTGCGCCGTCGGTATACGGTCCGAAGAGTTCGCCGTGTTTCGTCCGCGTGCGCGTCGATCGGATCCTCGGGTACGGATGGTTCGTGAGTTCGATGTAGGCGAAGGTCTTGGCGTCTTTGAGGGTGATGTTGTAGCGCGGTTGGTGTTCTTTGATGAGCTCGTTCTCGAGAAGGAGCGCCTCGACTTCGCTTCGGACCACCACGGTATCGATCCGCGACGCTTTGCGGAGCATGACAGCGATACGCGGGTCGCTCTGCGTCTTGGTGAAATACGATGACACGCGTTTGCGCAACCGCTTCGCCTTGCCGATGTAGAGCACCGCCCCTTTCTCGTC
>JBLKOL010000018.1:0-17489 GCA_047602765.1 Candidatus Woesearchaeota archaeon | reverse complement strand
TTCCAGGTGCACCTCGAGGATCCGTATGATCCACACGTCATAGGATCAGACATCGAGGTCCTCGACGCCGCTACGCTTGAGATCGTATGGGTGGTCTCCGTGCGTCACGCTCCATCCCATGTACGCTCGACGGACGGTGTGTTCATAGGTTCGCTCTCAGGCTCGGACCGCTTGCTGCCGGGACATGGGTATCTGATGAGAGCGCGATTCGTATCTGAAGAATCGGTCAGTGCATACAACGAGACGGCGTTCACAACAACAGGGGAGATCACCTATGCCGATGTACCGGTGGACTGGGTGCTCGCACCCGGATACGCGCTCGATACGATCGCCACCGACCTCTCCTTCCCGGTAGCCATCCGTCCGGCCCCCGATATCTATGCTGGTTCGGATACGCCCAAGCTCTACATCGCTCATCTGTACGGATGGATCAGCGTGCTTACGCATTCGGGTGAGGTGTACACGTTCGCATCGGACCTGCTCAACTATGAGGCCTTCGACTCGCTTCCCGGCGCGGGCGAGACGGGCGTGACCGGGCTGTGGGTCGATGACGACGGAACCGTCTGGGCGACGATGTCGTACCGTGAGGGCGATACGCTGCTCGGCAAGCTCGTACGCTTCGATCCGAGCGAAGACGGCTTGAGCGCCGTATCACAAGAAGACATCCTTGTCGGTGTGCCTTCGGCGTCAGCGCACCAGATCCAGATGGTCACGCGCGGTCCCGATGGAAAGCTCTACGTCAATACCGGTGATGCTGATAACACAGTGACGCCACAGGACTGGTATGCGCTCGAAGGGAAAGTGCTTCGCATCAACGATGACGGCTCGATCCCGGATGATAATCCGGTAGCTGGATCGCCGGTGTGGGCTGCAGGCCTGCGCAATCCGTTCGGAGCGAACTGGTACAACGGTTCGTTGTGGATCACCAACACCGGCACCGACCGCTATGATGGCATCTACAAGGTCGATGGTGGTGAGACGTTCGGCTGGTGCTGTGATACCGATGCGGGGACGTGGCATTCGTGGTTCCGCACGGTGACGCCGACACAGCTCGAGTTCGACACCGGACGTTCCGGATTCCCCGAATCGTCTGAGGGGTCGCTCTACGTCGTCACGTCCGGACCGACGTACTCGTACGGTCCCGATCCATACGGCAAGCGGATCGTGCGCTTCACTCCGGGCGAGCCGTTCTGGGATATCGAGGACTTCGTCGTCTACACCGGTCGGGGTACGGGCGCGCCGCTCGGTATGGCCTTCCTCGATGACGGATTATACTTCACCGATCTCTACGGTGATGGGATCGATGCGTTCGGCGTCTCGTCAGGCGTGCTCTACCGCGTGCGCTACGTCGGTGATGTCGAACTCGAAGACGACGTGTTCCTCTCGATGAACGAGTGGTTCCCCAAGGGTCTTTCGGTGAGCCTCTCGTGCACGACGGATGGCGACGGTCTCTACTCGTACCGTTATGATCTGGGTAATGGTCACGTTGAGACGATCTACCTCGGTGACTTCGTCTACCATGTGTACGATGCGCCAGGAGAATACGAGGCTTCGTGTATGGTCAATAATCTTGTCAGCGGAGCGCGCAAGAGCGCATCGCTCGTCTACACGCTCACGGCAGATGGTACGCCTCCTTCGCCTGACCCTCCTGATGATCCTGTTGATCCTGAGCCGCCCGTCGATCCTCCGGTAGACCCTGAACCCCCCGAGCCTCCTGAAGATCCTGATCTTCAGGTATCGCTCTCGATGAACGAGTGGTTCCCCCAGGGGAATGCAGTAGCGGTGTCCTGCGTTTCGAACGCCGCATCCGCTTCGTACGCATATGACTTCGGCGACGGATACGTCGAGACGATCTTCGATGTCAGCTTCGTCTACTACGTCTATCCGGCAGAGGGAGCGTATACAATCACATGTACGGTTACCTCAGATGATGCGACCGCTATGGATTCGCTCGACGTCGTTATCGGCGGTCCCTCCGATCCGCTTCCTCCCGATGACCCTCCGGCAGACCCCGAACCACCAGAGGATCCTGAGCCGCCTGTCGATCCTCCCGAAGATCCCGTGCCGCCGGGTGAACTCGCCGTTGAACTGCGCATGGGTGAGTGGTTCCCCCAAGGGCTCGCGGTCGCGCTCGAATGCTCATCGGATGCTCATGAGGCTACGTACGAGTACGACTTCGGCGATGGGTATGTCGAGACGATCACAACCGATAGTTTCGTCTACTACGTGTATCCTGAAACCGGAACGTACGAGGCGACGTGCACCGTGGATGATGGTGATGGTACGACGTCCCGTTCACTCACGTTCACGCTCGTGTGAAACGAGAACAGACAGGCTTAAGAGTTGGGAAGTGCTTGGGTTGCCTATGTATAAGGCACTCTTGCTCGTAGTGGTCGTGACGCTTCTCGTATCGTGTGATATCACAACGATATCGGATGGAGACGATAATGGTTTACAAGAAGGTGAAGACACCCCTAGTACTGGAGAACCCGCGCCTGATCCAGGTTCTGATGGTTCTGAGGACTCTGACGATGCGTCAACAGTTCCTGGACCGGACAGTGGTTCTCAGGAACCTGATGGAGCGCTACCGATCGTGTATTCGGGTCCGATCGAGATCACAGCGGGAGGCGTGTACTCAGGAGCGTTCGAGAGTCTTGAGAGGTCCGTTCCCGCGATACGTATCAAGACGAGCGATCCTGTCGTGATAGAAAATACTCACATCCGCAGTCTCGGGAACCACATCCACTCCGACTACGGATTCGATGCCCACGTGACGGTTCGCAACGTCAGTGCGATCGGTATCGCTCCGTACGATGAAGGCGAGTACACGGGGCGGTTCATCAATCTGGACACGTATCGGTTCGTCCTCGTGGAACACTCGTATCTTGAGAACACGAGCGGTATCTATCTGCACCTCTCGACTCAGGGTGCGACGGTGCGTATCACCGAAAATCAGGTGCGAAACATCGACGGTCGCAGATCAGACGGCGCTGGCTCGACAGAGGGGTTCCATCTCGTTCAGTTCGTTCAGATCGATAAGGGGAGAGGTCTTGTAGACTCGCAGATAGCATGGAACGAAGTGATCAACGACCCGTACCACAGCAGGGTCGAAGACGTTATCAATCTGTGGGATACGACGGGTACGCCTCAGAGTCCGATACGCGTTCACAACAATTACATCGAAGGAGCGTATCCGAACCATCCTTCGGTCGAAGAAGAGTACAGTGGTGGTGGTATCATACTCGGTGATGGTGGTGGAGGATACCAGCATGCGTTCGACAACCAAGTGGTTGCGACGACGAACTATGGTATCGCCATCGCAGGTGGAGAGCACAACCTGATCGAGAACAACCGTGTTGTTGCCTGTGGTGTTTTGGAGGATGGAAGACCTATCCCAGCTCAAAACACAGGGATATACATCTGGAACCAGTACGAACGACCGTTCGGGAACAACGTCGGTCGTGGCAATGAGGTGGCTTGGGCTCGAGGAGCGTCTCGTAACGACTGGTGGGTTCCTGACGCACACTCGTGGTCCGACAACGAGGCTATCCTTGAGGCTCCCATTCCTTGTTCGGCACACGGTGACGAGTATGGTCGTTGGCTCGAGAAGCTCGCAGACAACGAGAGAACCGTCGGTACGAGATAGCGTCCCCGCCGGGATTCGAACCCAGGTCCCGGCCTCCGGAGGGCCGGATGATATCCAGACTACACCACGGGGACGCGTGTTCGAGGTCCCTGAAGCCCGTTTTATAATGATTCTCCTTCGTCACGGTCTGTGGTCGACGCCGAGCGGTGTGTCGAGCTTGATGGTGAGGTTCTCGATCGTCGAACTGATGCTCGGATCATGCGATGCTCGTTCGAGCGCTGCACGCACCGGTCCTCGCAAGTCGAGTATGCGCGCGTACGAGACGGCGTTCGTAAGGTATGCGGCTCGGTACTGTCCGCTCGTGCGTTCGGCGAGTGAGAGCATCGTATCGTACTGTTCGACGAGCCTTGCACCGACCCATCCTTGACTGGTCATGTCATGGTACTCATCTGAGGGGTGAGAGAACGAGAGGAGCCGTTCGGCTTCTGCGATGCGCCGTTCGATACGCTCGCGGTGCTCGAGCGCTTCAGGCGTTCTCAAGTATGAGCGGTAGTCGCTGACTGTCTCGGATGCTCCGCGCACGACATGGATATCGATCACATCATGCATGCCGAGATACTCGCGGTGAGCTCTGAGTTCGACGCGGTAGGCTCGTAGGTTCATCTCAGGATCCCAGATGCGGTCTGCGAGGAGCGGGTCGGAGACGGGTGTTCCTGTGTGACTGCTGAGCTCGACGATCGCTTCAAACACGTGCGGTTCGTGTTGGAGGAGTCCGTATTTCCCGTCCGTGCTCAGAGCGTCGGGGTAGAGCGATGATTCGCTCAGGATGATGCCGTAGATGGTTGCGGGTGTCACGTCGAAGTCACGTGCGATCTGGTTGACGAGTGGTTCTACGACGGTCATGCGTGATACGGTTGCCGCTTGCCATGCGCCTATGATACCTTCGAGTTCGGATTCGGGAGCGCGTTCGAGCCGTACCTCAGACTCTTCGATGATGATCTCGATCGTACGTGCCGGTTCATGAACGCCACTCTCAGATGCATGCTCGGGGACTGTGGGTTGTTGTACTGGGTGCTGTGCTTCACGTGTTGTCTGTGTTTCTCGGGGCGTTTCTGGTTGTGGGCTTGGCGTCGGTCGATACGGTTCTGACGAAGGGGATGGTGGTTCGGTTTCGGGTCTGGGCTCGGCCTGCGGGGTGAGGGTTGGTGTTCGGGTCGTCTGCGCTCGTGCTTCTCGTCGCTCTGCATGTGCGCTTCGTCTCTCTACCCAGTACTCGCTGACCCGTTCGACGACGTTCGAGATGTGCGGTCTCGGGTCGAGGCGTGGGAGGTACGTCGTTCCGACGTATGAGAGTCCGATGCTCCCAGCGATGAGCAGAGGTATGATCGCTTCACGTACGATCGGCCGCATATCCTCTGATGGTTCGTGGTGTTCAAAAATCCTAGAAGTCCTGCTCCGGAAGGATTCCGTCAGGAAGCTCTCTTCTCGAGGAACGTTGCGATGATCGTTCTCATCTCTTCGAGGACGGTTCGCTGTGCGTGGACGTGTTCGATGCGTTCGCGTTCGACCTCTGCTTGCATCCACGAGTCATCATCGTTCGTCTTCGTCGTTTCTGATCGGTTCGTGTCGAGCTGTTCGATTTGAGCGCTGATCATCTCGAGGTTCTTTTGCATCCGTCCGGTAAGTGTGTGCTCTTTTGCAGGGTCGGTTTCGCGTTTGAGCTGCTCGAGAATCGTTATCGAATCCGTAACGTAGGGTGGTGGAGTGCTCTTCGTCGCTGACGTGAGCTTCTTGGAGAGTTTGTGCATCCGTTCGACGAGTCGCGTCGTGCTCTCTTCGAATACCGTCTTTGTGGACGCGTGGATGATTTCAAGAGTCTCTTGGATCTCGTCTTCGAGGGCTCCGAGTTGCGATTCGTTCGCATAGGTCTTGATGCATTCGCGTCGTTGTTCGTCGTCTTGCAAGAGCATGCTCTTCGCATGCGTGATCTGTTCGGTGAGCTTCGCTGCTCGACTCAAGTCATCGGCTGCCTGCGAGATGAGTGCGTCGGGAGGTGGTTTGGGATCCGCTTCGGCGCGCTCGCGCATCTGTTTGAGCGTGCGCTTGGCTTCTTTGAGCCACGGGCTCTGATGCACTCCGAATCCGAACACCATATGCGCTTTGTCCGTCTGGCCTTTATGTATCTGACGCTTATTGCTCTGGCACCACGTAGGATTCGATTATGACGCTCTTTGTTCTGATAGCGTTCGAATCCGGTTTTAGAATGCTCTTTATGGGCCCGCCCGGATTGCTCGTTGGCGTGAGCCGAGAGCTCAAGCAACGAAGTTGCGCAGACGTTCGAATCCGGTTTTAGAATGCTCTTTATGGGCCCGCCCGGATTCGAACCGGGGACTCCCGCCGTGTAAAGGCGATGTCATAACCACTAGACCACGGGCCCGGATGGTTCGAGACTCCTTATCCGTTTAAGAAGGATGCGTCTCGGTTATTCGTCCCGAAACGGTAACGCTTTTTAAGTCATGGTGTCTTGGGTCGCCCGTGAAATACGACGGACTGACCACGACGCGTGCGAAGGCGCTCCTCGAAGAGCACGGATACAACGAACTCGCGGATATGCACTCGTTCTCGCCGCTCCAAGTACTCCTCGGTCAGGTCAAGCGCAACTTCATGGTCTATTTGCTCGTAGCTGCTGCGATCATCTCGTTCTTCGTAGCCAAGGTCGAGACGGCGATCGCGCTCATCGTCGTCATCCTCATCGTCATCCTTACCGGCTTCATCCAAGAGTATCGTGCTGAGCGGGCGATGAAGTCGCTTAAAGGGATGATTACTCCTATGACGACCGTCGTACGCGAGGGTCGTGAGGAACGCATCGAATCGAGGCTCGTCGTTCCGGGTGATACGATCATCGTGCGTTCGGGAGAACGCGTTCCTGCGGACGCTGTCGTCCTTGACCTCCAAGACCTGCTCGTGAGCGAGGCGATCCTCACCGGAGAATCCGAGCCGGTCGAGAAGAACACGGCCAAGAACGCTGACAAGGCGTCTGATGACGAGTCTGTCTATATGGGTACGTTCGTCGTTCAGGGACGGTGTACTGCTAAGGTTGTCGCGACGGGTATGAAGACGAAGTTCGGAAAGATCGCTGGTATGATTTCAACGGCTCAGAAGGAACTGCCGCTCCAGACGAAGGTGAATGCGCTCGCAAAGATGCTCGCGGCGTTCGCCATCATTGCGGCGCTCTTCACCGGTACGATCCTCGCGCTCCAGAACATGCCGATCACGTTCGACGTCTTCTCGTGGATCCTCATCATCGTCATAGCGCTCATGGTCGCGTCGATCCCCGAAGGGATGCCTATGGTCCTCATCACGACGCTCGCTGTCGGAACGCATCGTATGGCGAAGCGTAACGCGATCGTCAATCGCATGTCGGTTATCGAAGCGCTCGGAGAGGCGACGGTCATCTGTACGGACAAGACGGGTACGCTTACGCGTGCTGAGATGACGGCGCGTAGCATCTGGATCCCGGAGGCGACGATCGAGGTTGAAGGTATCGGTTATGAACGCACGGGCAGGCTTGTTAAGGATGGGGATTTCTTCGATGTCGAGAAGAACGAAGCGGCCCGGCTGCTCTGTGTCGGTTCGGTGCTCTGCAACGATGCGCGCATCGAGTATATCACGGATCAGAACGAGTTCAAAACCGTGGGTACGCCTACTGAAATCGCCCTACTCATCATGGGTGTGAAGGCAGGCATCCATCCGTCAGATGAGTATGGTGAGCGCTGGGAGGAGATCCCGTTCAATTCACAGCGTAAGATGATGAGCGTCGTCTACCGCAAGAAGGGCAAAGAGACGATGTACCTTAAGGGCGCTCCCGAATTCGTGCTCGAGCATTGTACGCGGATACGCGTCGGAAACAAGGTTCGTAAGATCACTAAGAAGGATGTCGATCGGATCCACGAAGTCCTCGAGTCGTATGCAGGCGATGCGCTCAGAACGCTTGCCTTCGCCTACAAGCCTGCTGATCCCGTTCGCAAGGATGATGAGGAGAACCTCGTCTTCCTCGGTATCGTAGCGCTCGAAGACCCTCCTCGTGACGAGGTTCCCGAAGCGCTCGCGACGTGTGCGAAGGCAGGTATCGAAGTGAAGATGCTCACCGGTGATAACCTTCGTACCGCTGAGGCGATCGCGCGCAAGATCGGTCTTGAAGGCTCGGTGACGGATGGTAAAACGCTCGACACGCTCGACGATGCGGGGTTCGATGCTGCGGTCAAGGAGACGACGGTCTTCGCCCGGGTCCGTCCCGATCATAAGATCCGTATCGTGCGTTCGCTCAAAGAACACGGCCACATCATCGCCATGACAGGTGATGGGGTGAACGATGCTCCTGCGATCAAAGAAGCGCACATCGGCATCGCCATGGGTAAGAACGGTACGGATGTCACGCGTGAAGTAGCCGATCTCACGCTCAAGGACGATAACTTCTCGACGATCGTAGAAGCAGTCGCTGAGGGTCGCACGATCTTCGGCAACATCCAGAAGTTCATCACGTACCTCGTGTCGATGAACTTCGCCCAGCTCTTCATCATCGTTGTATCGGTTATTCTGCTCTCGCTCGGATTCTGGAGCGGGAACGGGTTGAGCCTCGAGCACATGCTCCCTCTCGTAGCGCTCCAGATACTCTTCATGAACGTGATCAGCAATGAGCTCATGGCGATCACGCTCGGATTGCACAAGCGCAGCGATCAGGTCATGGAGATCGGTCCGCGCCGATCGGCAGGCTTGCTCACGAGAGTGCACCTCACGCTCTTGCTCATCACCGGTAGTGTGATGACGCTCGGTGGACTTGCGATCTTCTGGCTCGTCTACTTCTTCCTCGACCAGCCGATCGAAGTGGCTCGTACGACGCTGCTCATCACGCTCGTCATGTTCGGAGTAGCGAATGCGCTCAACTACCGTTCGTTCCGACACCTCGTCATGCGCTCGTCTCCGTTCTCCAACCCGTACATCGTCATCGCAGCGCTCGCCGCGATCGCGCTCACCGCACTCATCATCTACACGCCGCTGAGTATCGCCTTCGAGACGACGGCGGTCGGATGGGAGCCGTGGCTCATCGGTATCGTATCAGGATTCGCATTGGTGTTCCTCATAGACCTCGTCAAGGTGCTCAACACACGTCTTGCGATCCTCTGGCGTCACGATCACCCTGTGGGTTCCGAGCACGGACCGGTGCACTAGGAGCATGTATTTAGTGGTCTGCTCGGCCTAGGAGTTGCTTAGCGTGCGGTGGCGACCTTGCTCGTACAGTGCGGTGGAACCGGCCAACAAGGGGTGTGGCTCTATGAGCGAGTGGTATAGTGGGCCTGGAGGGATTCGAACCCCCGACCACCGGTAGTCTTAGACCCAATGTGGATCTCGGTCCTATAAGACCGGCACTATAACCAGACTAAGCTACAGGCCCACTGGTGTTCAGCGGGCGCTTTCCGATTATAAACGTTCAGGCCTTGGTGAACCGTTCACCGTCGCGCTTCGTTGCTTTCTCCATGGTCCGCTTCCATGCCTCGTCGAGGTCGATGCCCTGAGAGTTGGCGAGGCAGATGAGGGTGAAGAACACGTCGGCGATCTCATCGCTGAGCGCTCGTTCGGTTTCGCTCGTCTTCTTGGGTTTCGGCCCGTAGCGGTGGTTGATCTCGCGGGCGAGTTCTCCGACCTCTTCGGTGAGTCGTGCGAGGATCTCGTGTGGCTGCCAGTACTGTGGTTCGAATCGAGCCGTCCATGTGTCTACATCTGCCTGTGCGTCTGAGAATGCCATGGATGCGAAGAATCTAGAGCGGTACTATAACGGTTTCGTCTCGTCGTCCGGTTCGTCTTCGAGTCCTTTGAGCGCTTCTTCGAGTTCGCGTTCTTCGAAGCGTTCGATCCTGCTCTTAGCATAGCGGATGGGTCTCATCGCCGTTGAGAACGTCGTGTGTGCGGCGAAGCGCAGCCCGGTTCCGACTTCTGCGAATACGAGGTTGCGCAGTGATGGGCTTGCGACTTCACGCACTTCTTTGACGAGGGGTAGGAATGCGAGTACGAGCAGCACCCTGAGCGCTCCGCTTCCCAGGAAGATGAGCTGGTATTCGTTCTGTGCGAAATACGGCTGAACGTTGACGGCAAAGGTGTATGCGTATGCTGAGAGTCCTCCTCCGATGAGGATCCCTGCTCCGCGCAACGCCGTTACGTATCCGTTTACAAGGGCTCGTTTCTTTGATGACACCGCATCGAAGAGGTAGTTTGCGGTCGAGAGGTTGAACGATGCCCACAGGATCCCTCCCATCATGTCGAGGATGAGCCATGAGGTGAACGTCTCGTAGATACCGAAGGCTCCGATGTAGAGTGCGATACCGAGTGCGCTCAGGAAGAACACGGTTCTGTTGCCGTACTGGTCGCAGAGTCGGGCGAGGTATTTGAGCGAGAAGATCGAGGTCAGGATGAACGCGATCTTGAGGAGCGTGAACTCGACGTAGTTGAATCCGAGGATCTCGAGTTGGTAGTATACGACAAAGGGTGCTGAGATGAAGATGGCGAGCCAGAAGAGGGCCATGAAGAGCGCGTAGCGTGCGAAGTTGCTGCTCTTGAAGCGTGCGACGAATTGGAGCAGCGTGAACTGTTCCGAGCGGGGGAGGTGTTCGAATCCAGGATCATAGCTCTGTTTCAGATATGAGTAGCTGAGGAGTCGTGCGAGGGCTCCGATGCCGAAGAGGATGCTGAAGGCGACGACCGCCCCATAGAGGGGATCGACGTAGTAGATGATGAGTCCCGATCCTATGAGGGCGAGGATGCCGGTGATCGAACTCACGCGGGTCCGTGCACTGAAGAACTTGGCCCGTGCTCGTTGTGGGATCGTATCGCCCATGAGCGATACCCATGCGTTCCCTCCTATGGCTCCCGTCGTGAAGTATGCGGTGATGAGCACGGTGAGTACGACAAGGAGCATGTCGAACGGCACGAAAAATGCGGAGAGGATGATGAGCACGAGGGTCATCGACTGCAAAAAGACCATGTCGCACAATACTCTGAGCCGTCCGTAGCGGTTCATGAGCATCTGGCTCGCCATCTGTACGAGGGCGGTTAGAGCCTGGGGGAGCGTCATGAGCAGCGAGAGCTGTTGGCCTGCGAATCCTAGGGCGACGATGAACGCTGAGAGGTACTCGGTTGCGGTACGCTCCATCACTGTCCATGCCGACCCGTCACGGATCGAGAGGAGCATCGTCTTCCGACGTTTAGCGCGTTCATCCATAGCGCTCAGAAATGGGTCGTTCGTCTTTAAGAATAGATACGCAACCAAGGTTGGTGGTCCGCTTCGAGCAATCGGCGTATTCCCCTATGGGTCGGATAGCGTTCGAAGCGGGCGTGATTCTGTTATGACTGGCCGACGTACTCTCGTGCTGCTCTGAATCCTTTCGCTGTGAGCATGTAGTGTTGTGGTGTTCCGTTGTACCCCGGAATGGTGCGTAGATCGCCTTTTCGATGAAGTGCGATGAGTGCGCTATAGGTGTCGGTGCGCCCGACTTCTGCCCCGATAACAGCGTCGATCGGGACTGCGAGTCTTCCGTCGGCTCCGCTCGTGCCGTCATCGATCCGTGTGAGGGCTGCATGAAGGTCCTCGGCATTCGCATCCGGGTTGGTCTCTTGTAGTCGTGCGAGATGCGCATTGAAGATCGCTGAGACGACCTTCGACAGGGTTTCGGGTTCCATGGGTGGGGGTGGGTGCTTCGCTGTTATATGCGTTACCCGAACCATCCGCCTTTCGTCTTCGAGTATTCTTCGATGAGTTGGCGTTGTTTCTTGTTCACTTTGCGCGGTAAGTTCACTTTGAGCGTGAGTTTCACATCGCCTGCGCGTCCGGCGGTCGTGATGCCCTTGCCCCGTACGGTTATGACGTCGTCGGGTTGTGATCCTGAGGGGATCTCGTAGTCGATCGTCTCGTCGAAGAGTTCGAGGGTCTTTGTGGCTCCGAGGATCGCTTCGGTGAAGGGGACGTCTATGTCGAGGTGCAGGTCGAGTCCTGTGCGGGTGATGCCTCGTGGGTAGTCGACGTGGAGTACGATGTAGAGTTCTCCGTCGCGTGCTCCTCCGATGCCTGGCTCTCCTTCCCCTCGGATGCGTACGGCGTCGCCCGTGTCGTAGTCGCCGCGCAGTTGGATCGTGATCTTCTTTGTGCGCATCTCGACTCCTTCTCCACGGCAGTGTGGGCAGGGTTTCTCGATGCGTTTTCCCATACCCCGACAATCCGGACAGGCTCCTTCGGTTTGGATGATACCGAGGATCGTCTGTCGTTGCTGTCGTACGCGTCCGATGCCTCCACAGGTGCGGCACGTCGTGATATCGTTCGGGCTCGCAGCTCCCGAGCCGTCGCAGTTCGTGCACTTGGCTTTCTTGCGCAAGGACACCGTCTTCTCGCGGTTGTAGTAGATGTCTTCGAGGCTCACGCGCAGATCGTAGCGCAAATCCGCTGCTCGCGTTGCGCGCCTCTGTCCTGCGAATCCTCCTCCGAAGAACTGTTCGAAGATGTCGTATGGGTCGAATCCTGAGAAGTCGAATCCGCTAAAGCCCTGTCCTCCTCTGAACGCGTCTGATCCGAACCGGTCGTACTGCTGGCGTTTCTGGTCGTCTGAGAGGACCGAGTATGCTTCGCTCACTTCTTTGAACTTCGTTTCGGCGTCGGCTTCTTTGTTGATGTCGGGGTGGTACTGTTTGGCGAGCCGTTTGTAGGCCTTCTTGATCTCGTCTTTCGAGGCTGACTTGTCGACTCCGAGCACTCCGTAGTAATCCATCCGGACCTCGAACTACTTCTCGTCCTCGACTTTGTAGTCGGCGTCTTTGACCTTGTCTGACCCTTCATCCGAGGATTCCTCGCTCTTCGACGCCTTCTGGTAGAGCTCCGCCGAGGCTTTCTGCATGACGGTGTTGAGGTTCTCGATCTTCGCTCTGATCGCCGCTGCGTCATTCGCCTCTGCGAGCGTCTTGGAGAGTTCCTCTTTCGCGGCGGTGACGTCGGTTACGAGCTGTTCTGAGACGTTGTCTTTCATCTCTTCGAGCGTCTTCTCAACCGAGTAGACGAGCGTGTCGGCTTCGTTCTTGGCTTCTGCGAGTTCGCGTCGTTTCTTGTCCTCTTCGGCGTGGGCTTCCGCGTCTTTTCGCATGCGTTCGATGTCTTCTTCGCTCAGCTTCTCGGATGCGGTGATGCGGATCGACTGTTCTTTTCCGGTTCCCAGGTCCTTGGCGTTGACGTGTACGATGCCGTTCGCGTCGATGTCGAAGGTGACTTCGATCTGGGGTACGCCGCGCGCTGCGGGTGGGATGCCTACGAGGTCGAATTGTCCGAGGAGCTTGTTGTCCGCTGCCATGGGCCTTTCTCCTTGGAATACGCGGATCGTCACGGCTGATTGGTTGTCGGCTGCCGTGGAGAAGACCTGGCTTTTTTTCGTCGGGATCGTCGCGTTGCGTTCGATGAGCTTGGTATGTACTCCTCCAAGGGTTTCGATGCCCAGGCTCAGTGGTGTGACGTCGAGCAGGAGTACGTCTTTGACGTCTCCTCCGAGCACGCCTGCTTGGAGCGCTGCTCCCATGGCGACGGCTTCCATCGGGTCGATGCCGCGTTCAGCGGTGCGTCCGAGGTAGTCTTCTACGGCTTTGCGTACGATAGGCATGCGAGTTGGTCCTCCTACGAGGATGATCCGATCGATCTCATCGCGTTTGTATCCTGAGTCTTTGATTGCCTGTTCGAGCGGTTGTTTCATCCGCGTCATGAGCGGGTCGATGATCTTTTCGAGTTCGGCGCGGGTGATCGTCCGGTTCAGGTGTTTGGGTCCGTCCTGGTTCGCCGTGAGGTAGGGTAGGTTGATGTCGGTTTCGGTGACGGTTGAGAGTTCGATCTTGGCCTTTTCGATCGCTTCGTTGAGGCGTTGCATCGCCGTATCGTCGGAATCGAGGTCGATGCCTGTCTCGTCTTTGAATTCTCGTGCGACGTGCTTTCTGAGCGCATCGTCCATGTCGCGTCCTCCGAGTTGCGTGTCTCCTGAGGTGCTCTTCACTTCGAAGACGCCGTCTCCGAATTCCATGACGGTGACGTCGAGCGTTCCTCCGCCTAGGTCGAATACGACGATCTTGTGTTCGCTCGTATCCTTATCGAGTCCGAATGCAAGTGCTGCGGCGGTGGGTTCGTTGATGATGCGTACGACTTCAAGGCCGGCGATGCTCCCCGCGTCTTTGGTGGCCTGCCGTTGATTGTCGTCGAAATACGCGGGTACGGTGATGACGGCTTTCTCGACCTTCTCACCGAGGTATTCTTCTGCGTCGCGCTTGATCTTCTGCAGGATCGAGGCGCTGATCTGTTGCGGCGTGTAATCTTTGCCGTTGATCGTGTATTTGAAGGAGGTTCCCATGTGGCGTTTCGCGCCGGTGATCGTGCGTTTCGGGTTCGAGACGGCCTGTCTTCGTGCTGGTTCTCCGACGAGGATGCCTCCGTTCTTGTCGAAGGCTACGATCGAGGGGAACGCTTTGCCGTACTGTGATGCTCCTTCTGCTGAGGGGATGATCTGTGGCTTTCCGCCGATCATGGTTGCTGCTGCGGAGTTGCTCGTTCCGAGGTCGATGCCGATGATTTTGCTCATTGTCTGTTCACCTTCTTGAGTGCTTCGAGTTCGTCAGGGTTGAGTGGCCGCTTCTCTTCTCCGGCGGCCTGTGCGGGTATGATGGTGATCGTCTCGAGCGTCTTGGCGAGCATGGTATGGGTGAGTTCGCCTCCGAGCACGAGCGATGCCTTGTAGAGGTCCGAGTCGGTGACCCAGTAGTTCGAGGCTCCTCTCGGGGTGAGCACGAGTGCTCGTGAGAGGTCGCTCTCGTCTCCTTTGAGGAGTCCGATGAGTTCACTGAGTTCGATCCGGTTCTGCTTTTTGACTTCGAGGTTCATGTCCGTTCCCTATGATGACTTTGGCGTGGCGCAGGATGCGCTCGCCTCTGCGGTATCCTGGTTGTATGACGTCGAGCACGGCTCCTTCAGGACCGGGCCGTGTCATGAGCGCTTCGTGGAGGTCCGGGTCGAAGCTCGTGCTGCTGATCGGGCGTACGTCGAGGTTCTTGAGTGTGCGGTCGAGCGCGTCTTTGACCATGAGGAGCGTTCGGTGCGCCTCTGATCCTTCCTGCTCGGCTCTGAGTCCTGCTTCGATCGTGTCGACGAGCGGCAGGAGTTGTATGACGATGCGCGCTTCGGCTGCCTGTTCGGCTCGTTCGATGTCGCGTGCCGTGCGTTTGAGCGAGTTCTCGAAGTCGGCTTGGACGCGTTTGAGCAGGTCTTCGTGCTCATGCACGAGCGCTCTGAGCGTGTCGAGCTCGCTCTGCGGCTCTGCGTCCGTCTCTTCGACCTCTTGAGCCGTCTGTTCAACTTCCTCGGCTGCTTCCGAGTGTTCCGTCTTCTTCGTTCCCGATACCATACGTTCTGTTGATCTTACGTCAACAAAGACTGGTTTTTGTCCAGTCGTTTAAGAGTTTTGTGGATTCGTAACCATTTTGAACCGATGCTCCTCACAACCGATATGCGCAGAAGCGTCACGCTCAGTTGGAAGGATCGTGGGAGCGGTGATATCAACACCGATCTCCAGTGGCTCTGCCACAGCCTGGGACTGTTTCCTGTGCGCGACTACAACAGTTCGATGTACAGGCTCTTCATCGAGCTCATCAAGGACCGTAAAACCGATACGGTGTCGAGTTCGGATGCGCTCGCGGTGCGCGTCGGACTCTCGCGCGGAACCGTCGTACACCACCTCAACAAGATGATCGACTCGGGCATCGCCATAAGGCTCGAAGAAGGGTATGCGCTCAGAAGCGAGAGCGTCGAAGGAATGGTTGAGCAGATGCGCTCGCGTATCGACGATCTATTCAAGGATATCGAGGACGTCGCACGTCGCATCGACGAACAACTCAGCTAAGATGGACGAGCACGCGATCATCGAAGACATCACCGAACGCATCATCGACGAACAGGTATATCCGTACCTCGAGGAACGCATATGCGGCTCGATGTACATCTCCCCTTCCGACCTGACGAATCTCGGACTCGAAGGATGGGATGCACCGCGTCTCGCACGTACGATCGCCGACGCGCTCCTCGATGATATGAGCGACTATGCGGTCCGGTTCAGATACGACGCTGTCTCCCTCGCCTATGATCCTCACGAACCCCTCGATGCTGACGCGCTCGACACCGCACTGACGATGGCGTATCCTCTAGGGAGACTCACGAGCAGTGCGATAACGAGCGTTGCTCGACTCATCGGCGAAAACCCTGACGGGCCCGCACTCAGACGCTCCTAGTATTCTTCGAGCTCGTTGGAGAGCTCCTTGCGGACCTCTTCGGGAGGCGGACTGCGCTTGCTCGTGCGCGTGATCGAAACGCGTTCGGGCGTGGCGATGATGTAGTCTTCGCCGAGTCCTGCGATGTCGCCGTTGACTGCTTCGCCCGTCTTCTTGAGCTTGCTGATCGCACGCTGCAGATCAACCGTGTCTTGTTCGCGCAGCGGTTTGATGTTGAGGATCGCGACGGTGTGTCCGTGACGTAGGTCGTCGAGGACCTCTTTGATGTCTCCGAACGCGCCGATCGTATACGTCTTTACGGTCATCTGCTTGCTCGCATCCGATCCGGTGCTGTCGAGTTCGATGTACTCTTTCTGCGCTTCCTCGGATTGTGAGATCTCGCGCTCGCCGAGCAGTTCGTTGACCCTTGATCGCGTCCGTGAGAAGAAATTCTTCATAGTGTGGTTCCCTCCAGTTGTACTACTCCGTTTAAGACAGATTTTTATAACGTTTTCTCTTTAAAACCCCTATGGTGCTCATCGTCAACCTCAAATCCTACGATCTGACCCGCCTGCGCACGCTCAGCGTCTGCCGAGCAGCGGCTCAGCTCGATGCTCCGATCATCATCGCTCCCAACCCCTTCTTCCTCTCGGAAGCATCGCATATCTGCCGCGTCTTCGCCCAGCACGTCGACGACACCGAGGCTGATCGCAACACCGGATTTCTCCCCGCGGCCGTGGCGAAGCGTGCTGGGGCTTCGGGCTCGATCATCAACCACTCAGAACACCGCGTGCCCAAAGAGACGATCAAAGCGCTCATCGATCGTCTGCGCGCGTTGAAGATGACCTCAGTCATCTGTGCCCGTGACGATCGCGAAGCCAGACTGCTCGCAGCGTACGGTCCTGATTACATCGCCGTCGAGCCGCCCGCACTCATCGGAGGAGCCGTATCCGTGAGTACAGCGGATCCTGCGCTCATCGAACGCAGCGTTCGCGTGGTTACGAGTGTCGATGCGAAGGTTAAGGTCCTCGTCGGAGCGGGTATCAGAACCGCCGATGACATCAGAGTCGCACGTTCGTTCGGAGCCCACGGTGTCCTGCTCGCCTCTGAAGTCGCCAAGTCATCCCGTCCCAAAGAGACGATGAAACGACTGCTCCGTGGATTTGAGGATTGATCACACCCATCTATTTTGTACATGTATCGGAAGTGTGCACGATCTGTTAGCGGTGCCCGTGCATACGTGCTCGATACGCGATCGCGATAAACACCATTACCAGAACCATAACGATGGTAGCGAACAGCCACGACCGTTGGAGTGCGTTCGGTGTTCGTGTTTCGAAAGTGAGAATGCTCACAACCGTAGGATCGGTATCCGTTCCGTATCCTTCGATCGCGGTGCAATCGAGTCCCATCGAGACGTCTGTGGGATCGGCGAGCGGACACAGGTAGATCGGTACGTACTCGATCGGTTCGGGAGCTCCTATGAGTCTGATAAGCGTTGCGCCCCATATGGCTTCGTGCGCATCAACATCGAATCTGTTGAGTTGAATCTCGAACTTGTTGTTGAGCGTATCGA
>JBLKOL010000002.1:0-81999 GCA_047602765.1 Candidatus Woesearchaeota archaeon | reverse complement strand
GCTGTTGCTCAAGATGGCGTTGCGCCGATCGTTGTTTCGGTCGTAGCTACTCCTGGTTTGCTAACTGTCGCATCACCCATGGTCCAAGTCGTCGTGACCTTCTCTGAAGCGATGGATGGCTCGGTCGTTCCAGACATCACATTCGGCGAAGGATCATGGACGCCCGGTCCTCCAGGTGCGTGGAGTGGTGGTGGCATGGTGTTCACGCGCAACTTCACTGTTGGTACAGGCTTGGAAGCTGAGGACGTTGACGTGATCGTTGATGCCGCCGAAGATCTTGCTGGCAATGCGATGACCGCCCCAGATACTCAAGAAGACGCGATCGGTGCTATCGACACGCTCGCACCGATCCTCACAAGTGTGAGCATCGAATCGGACAACGACAATTCCGAATATGCACGTGTCGGAGACATGATCACGCTCACTTTCACCGCGAGCGAGGATATTGAAGCAGTGGTGGTGATGATCGATGGTAATCCCGCTACGGTGACCAACACGAGCGGGACCGAATGGCAGGCTAATCGCACCATGACGCCGGGTGATACTGAAGACACCGTCGCTTTTACCATCAACTTCCAAGATATGGTGGGGAACGCAGGAGTAGAAGTCACCACGACCACAGATGCGAGCGATGTCACTTTCGATGAAACCGAACCGGGCATCACCGTCACTCAGCCAACAGAAAGCGGTGTATACTCGGTATTCGAGGTTGATGTCAGCTTCGATGGGACCGGTACTCCGGTTGATACCGACTCGATCCTCATCGAACTCTCCGATGGTGTGAGTACGGTTTACACCTTCGACTATGATGATCTCTTATGTCTTCCTCCGGCTGGAGAGGTCATCGACTGTGCGGGGTCGTTCCCTGAAGTCGAAAACGGCACGTACGCTGTTACGTTCAGCCTGAACGACAGCGCAGGGAACTTCGGAACCCATACGGTTACAGGTGTCGTTATCGACAAGACCTTGCCTATCGTAACGTTCGAGGCAGGATCGCTCGGAGCGGGAGCGTACGCTCAGGATACGATCAACTTCGTTGTCTCAGCGACCCCACAAGCCCTTGGTGCGTCTATCGTAGAGACGATTGTGTACCTCTATGATGCTGAAGGCGGCTTCTTGGACTCCGTTTCTGACGTAGACTTGGTGAACGATGTCTTCGATTCCCTCGGTGAAGGAGTGTACATCGTGAACGCGACTGCGGAGGACGACCTCGGAAACGTTGGGAGTTCTCTCTCCCGCATCTACACGCTCGATGTAACGGCCCCTGTGGTTGATATCACTCGAGATGATCCTTGGCCTGTGGACAATGATCTGCCCGAGATCTTCTTTACGGTAACCGATAATCTTGCGGAGACGCTCGAGTGCGAACTCTTCTTCGACGGTGTTGGGTATGGTGTGAACTCTTCGGTTTCGAACGATACCTCCACTGGGATGATCACGAACACGACGGTGAATGATGGAACATACTCAGTTACCGTACACTGTACCGATGACGCTGACAACCCGCACAACGATACGATCACCGTAACGGTCGATACCACGCCGCCGAGTATAACCTTCGTAACCCCCACAGATGGTCTTGCTACGAACGAGACGGACGTAGAACTCAACGTCACCGTAACCGAGGACGGTGTTGGAATAGAAGCGGTTCGCTACCGCATCCTCAATGGAACGGACGTCACCCATGAGGTTGTCAACTGGACGGAAATGACGAACACGAGCGATACGTGGAACACGACGCTCGACTTCTCGGATAGTGGTCTCAACCTGAGCGAGTGGAGCTATATCATCGAGGTATATGCCAACGACACGCTCGGTAATAGCGCCAATCAAACCGTGAACATCAGCTTCGACCAGACGGCTCCTGAGGTCTTGAGCTTCAGCTGTTCGGATGTCCGCAGGAACGCGGCTCACGCGTGCACCTACACGTACTCGGACAACTCACAAGCATGGGGTGGCCTGCTCGATGTAGACTTGGATGTCAGCACCAGCAGCCTTGGCGAGACGACCGCTACGCTCACCGTTACGGACGCAGCCGGAAACTCGGTTGTCAACGAGACGACGTTCACCGTAACCGCTCCGCCTGCGAGCTCAGGCAGTGGTAGTGGATCATCCGCTCCGCCGGTACTGACTGCGAACATGCTCTGGGCGTCAGGTAAGGCTGGTGAAGCGCTTGCACTTGCTGTCAGCCGCACAGAACTCGCCGTCGAACGAGTCGAAGTCGTGCTCTCAGAAACACGCTCGAACGTACGTCTCGAAGTAAGGGAAACACAACAGCCTGAGAATACTCCGTTCGTACTCTTCCGAGCGATGGAGATCAGAAGCGAGAACGTTCATGGAGCTCTCGAACGAGCCCGGATCGACTTCTCGGTTCCGACCTCGTGGCTGAGTGATGCGGGACTGTTGCAAGCAGATGTACGGCTCTTCAGACTGGTTGACGGTGAATGGGAGGAGCTCGACACGCGCTACTTGGGTACCGGTCCGAACGGCTATCGGTTCCGCGCTACGACGCCCGGATTCAGCACGTTCGCGATCGGAGCGGTCAGCGAACCCGCGCCTGAACCTGCTCCTGAGCCCTCTCCGGAACCGGCTCCCGAACCTGCTCCTGAGCCCTCTCCGGAACCAGCTCCCGAACCTGCTCCTGAGCCTGCTCCCGAACCCGAAGAATCCACTGGAGGCATATCGCCGATCCTCATCTTAGGGATCATCTTCGGAGTGCTCTTCATCGGAGCAGCCATTTGGATCATACTCCCCGCTAAGGACGAGTAAGAACGATCCGAAAACCCTTTCTTTTTCTCCACAGCACATATAAGGAGACCAAGAGTTTTTGTTGGTAATGAAACGAACGAAGATCGTCGCAACCGTAGGACCTGCGACGGATGAACCAGGACTGCTCGCACGGATGATCGAGGCCGGACTCGACGTTGTACGCATGAACTTCTCACACGGATCACACGTCGACTGGGATGCGCGCATCGAATGCGTACGATCCGAGATCGCAACGAGCGGAAAACACGTACCCTTGCTCCTCGACACGAAAGGACCCGAGATCCGCACCGGATACGTTGAAGGGTTCGACGAGGATCAGAACGCCAAACTCCTCCTCGAACGAGATGACGTCGTAACCTTCATCTGCAGAGATGGGTCAGCGACGCTCAACGGACTGCGCTCGACGAAGAGAGAGATCTACCTCTCCTACGGCAAACTGCCCGAACTCGTCGAACCCGAAGGACTCATCCTCATCGATGATGGAGCGATCAGCACGCGCATCCTCTCGATCGAAGGAGAACGCATCCAGGCACGTGTGCTCAACACCGGACTCGTCGGAAGCCGCAAAGGAGTCAACGTACCAGGCGTCGTCCTCGACTTCCCAAACCTCATCGACAAAGACCGCGAAGACATCCTCTACGGCGTAGGAAAAGACATCGACTTCGTAGCCGTCAGCTTCGTGAGAACCGCCCAGGACGTGCTCGCCGTACGACGACTGCTCAACAAGCATAACGGTCAGAACGTCAAGATCATCGCAAAGATCGAGAACGCACAAGGCGTCGAGAACATCGACGAGATACTCACCATCGCAGACGGGATCATGGTCGCACGAGGAGACCTCGGCGTCGAAATACCCTTCGACCAGGTTCCCACCGTACAAGACGAACTCATCGAGAAGACCGCTGGACAAGGCAAGATCGTCATCACCGCAACGCACATGCTCAACTCGATGATCGAACACCCTGTACCCACACGTGCAGAAGTATCCGACGTGTACAACGCCGTCAAATCGAGCACGACGTGCGTCATGCTCTCAGGAGAAACAGCATTCGGACGCTACCCGCTCGAAGCCGTCGAGACGATGACGAAGATCATCACCTCAGCAGAGGCGAACACCGCACCGTACATACCCGTACCGATCGAAGGACACGTCAGTCCAGCGGTGACGAGCACCGGCGTAGCCCTCGCACGCATGACCAAGAGCACGGCGATCATCGTATACACCGAATCGGGAACCACCGCACGCTATACGAGCGCATTCAGACCGCACGTACCCATACTCGCCATCACCAAAGACGAACGCGTAGCGCGACAGATGAACGCGCTCTGGGGCATCATCCCGGTCCTCGACACGAAAGAACGAGACTTCGAGATGATGTTCACCGATGCCGCGAAGATCGCACGAGAAGCGCTCGGCCTCGGAGACGGAGACACCGTCGTAGCGCTCGCAGGAACCGACGTCGGCGTTTCAGGATCGACGAACGCGATCCGCATCCTCTCGATCGGCAACGCGATCGCACACGGACGATGCATGAACCCAGGAACCGCCTCGGGAACCGTACGCATCTGCGAAACGATCGAAGACGCACGAGAGACGATCACAGACGGTGACATAGCCGTCGTATTCAACCTCACCGCAGACTACGAGGAGCTGTGCTCGCGTATGGGAGGGCTCGTCGTCGCAGGATCCAACTACGATCACAAGACGATCGAACACGCACGCACGTGCGGAATACCGATCATCGTCGACGTACACGGCATCGAAAAGAAATTCACACACGGACAACGCGTCACGCTCAGAGCCGAGAAAGGAGCCGTACTCCTCGACAGCTGAACTGCGCGAAACGTTTAAGAGCGAGGGCGTTCCCAAAACCGTATGGCCATACGACCCGTACGTGGAGTGTCGGACATCCGCCGGTGCGCACCGATCCTCGTAGCAGCATTCAACGAATCGCCCTTCACCACGAGGTGGACGACGAAGAGCGCCATCGCGCGCCTGAGCGAAGTCTACAAAGACGGAAAAGACTACTGTTTCGTCGACGAACGCAAGGACGGAGTCGTAGGGTTCGTCTTCTGCTCGACCAAAGAGTGGGATCAAGGCACGCACCTCACCGTACAACACGTTATCGTACACGAAGCATCACGCTCGAAAGGCATCGGAAGCAAACTGCTCGAACGCGTCGAGAAAGAAGCACGCAAACGAGGCGTCATCGCAATCGACCTCACCACGAACGTCTCAGGACCCGGAGCCGAATTCTGGCGTAAGAGGGCCTTTAGACCCACCGGCTACATCCAGATGAGCAAGACGCTGTGAGCCGGAAGGTTTAGGAGTGCGTCTCCCCATCACATGGCAACTCTTAACGATTTGATCGGAAAGGTCGAAGCGGAGGTGCGGCAGCGCGTCGGTTCGCAATCCGACTCGTCGCTTTCTGATCGGACGTACCCCTATTTTGATGCGCGAGCAGTGGATAAGGCGATCGGCGATCTTCGGACCGTAGCATCGGGCTTCGATGCAGAATTCCATAAGCCGGGCTCCGCGTTCGAAGCGCTCTCGGTTCTCGCGACGGTATATGGCAACACGTGTCACGCTCTCTACGAGCACTGGGACAGATACGCCAAGACGCGGAGCGAGGCTGACTTTCGCGAAGCGCTCGGGGCGAGCGAGCTTGTCAATACGTTGAACGCACCTCGGGCGATCGCAGCTCTTCGGTTCCTCAACGCTGAACTGTTCGGAGATACGCAGCTTGCGGGATACCTGGATCAGAGCCTCTGGTATCTCAAGACCACGCTCGAGAACACCGCGCGAAACGCGTCTTCGCTGCAGAGCTGAAGCCATCTGGACTCTTTTCTCACGGCATGTGACTTGTCATCTGTTCGATGAACCGCTCAGCAGCCACAAAGAGCGCTCGCTTACGATCATCATCCATCCTCTCGAGCGCTCCGAGCATCATGCTCAACCTCGGATTCTTCGCGAAAAGACCCCTGTGCCGATCGACGAAACGCCAGTACAAGCCGTCAACCGTATCGCACCACGACCCCTTCGGATAATCCGACATCTTGCGCAAGTAGTTGCTCCCCGCAACGTACGGCTTGGTCGTGAAAGATCCATCGGCGAAGAACGCCATCCCATACACGTTCGGCACCATCACCCAGCCAGCCGAGTCTACGAAGAGCTCCATGAACCACCGGTACCCCTCGTCGGGATGGACGCCTGCAAGGTTCATCAGGTTCCCGACAACCATGAGACGTTCGATATGATGGAGGTAGCCCCAGCGAACCGCCCTGCGGATCGCATCATCAAGAGGAAGTATACCGGTCGAGCCCTCATACCACGCATCGGCGAGTAGCCGGTCGTTGCCGAGCGCGTTGGAAGACTCGAGCCCCGGCTCTGAACGGTAGACTCCACGTATGAACTCGCGCCACCCGATGATTTGCCGTACGAACCCCTCAAGAGAAGGATAGGGTACGTCTTCAGCGTAGCTGAGGGCCTTCCGGACCACTTCGCCGGGCGTGAGCAGGCCGGTATTGAGGAGCGGTGAGAGCACTGAGTGGAAAACGATGCGATGCTCGGAGCTGAGCGCATCCTCATACGGACCGAAGCTTGCGAACCGCTCTTTGAGGAAGTCATCGAACCACACGAGGGCACGCTCGTGTGTCGTGGGCAGCCAGAACTCGTTCGGATCACCCGGGTGCTCGGGGTAGCGCTCGGAGATGAGCGTGATCACGTCTTCCTCATCCGTCGTTCGATCAAAGCGTGTGATCGGCGGAACACCGATACCTTTCGGAAGCTTCTTGCGGTTCTCCGCATCGAAACTCCACTTCCCGAATCGCGGAACCGAACCATCCATGAGGATGTCGAGCCGTCTGCGCTGCCATGCATAGAACTCGTGCTGGAAGAGACGCTTGTGCGATGCACGGTACGATGCGAACTCCTCACGCGACGTGAGGAACGGAGCCTCTTCGAACACGAGCTCGAGCGCATTGTCTTCACAGAACGCGCGGATCCGCTCTTCGAAGATCCGATCTTCGATCTCAAACATTCGGATACGCGTTATGTCGTGCTCTTCAACCGTACGAGCGAGCAGATCCGTATACGACGCGCCTTCAGGTACCTCGTCGAGACGATAGTATACGAGCGGTTCTGTGATCGTCCGAGCATACGAGCGCATCGCACTCAAGAAGAGGACGAGCTTGTGCGAATGGTAGCGGTAGTGTTCGGTGAGCTCGGGGTGCTCAGCCATGAAGACCACCTCATCGAACGACCGATCAGGAAAGAGCTGGTCTCCGAGAACGAGCGAGAGCGTCGTCATCAGAAGGCGCCGATGATCCTTGAGAGGCGCTGCCAGAGACTCGGCTGACGTTCGGTGAGCACCGTCACACGGATCGTACGCTCATCCTCGAGTTCGGGGATCGAGAGTTGTATGAACCGACGATCACCCTGGGTCTTGATCGTATACGGGGTGTTCCCACCAGCATTGAGCACAGCCGTCTTGGGTATCTCGATGGCGAGCGGAACGTTGCGGTACGTGCCGGAAAACGAAGTCGACACGCTCACCGTCGCCGTCCAAGCCTCGTGCGTATCGTTCACCGGAGACGTCGAGACCTCGACCGAACGTTCGATCGGATCAGAGACGATACGAGAACAACCGATCGACGACTCGATACAGCCCGATACGATCGGCTGACCATAGCGCACGTCGCTCGCCGAAAGATCGACTTCGAGCGCAGATACGACGCTCAGAGAGAACACTGCGATCAGCAACACACTGATGTATCGGTACATCCAACCACCCAGGTGGGCTGTCCGAAGAACCGTTTAAGAGGCTTTCTTGGTGGGTGTAGGAAGGAGTATATTCACTTGCGTTTCGCGAAAAAGAAGCGCTTGCGCTCCTTGTACTCTTCTTTGATCATCTTGAGATCCTCCACCGTATAGAACGCCTCGGGATCGCGCTCCTTCACCCTCGCTACGACCTTCTTGAGGTCCGAACGATCGAGAAACGCATTGATGATCTTGATCGTACCCTCAGAGCTGTCCGTCGAGTCGCTCACGAACACGTACCGCGTCGGCTTGAGATCATCGATCATCTTCGTCAGGTTCTTCTTCGTGATGATCCTCATACGCACCTGGCCGACCGCGATGCGCTCTTCGAGCATGATGCCCAGATACGTTCCGAGCGAGAAACCCAGAGCGTACGCCACGTACGAGACGGCGTTGTTCAGGTTGTTGACGACCGCCGTGATCACAACGAGCCAGACGAGCACCTCGAAGAACCCGATGATCGCCGAGTACGCCTTGATACCTTTGTTCGCGAAGATGATCCGAACAGTACCCAGACTCACATCAACGACGCGTGAGAGCATGATGAGCAGAGGAACGAACACGTACACGAAGAGATCGCTTGTGAAGAGCGTTTCCACACCGATATCGAGCGCTCACGCGTTTATATGCGTGTGTATCGTTTCAGAAGACAGCCCGCCCGTATTGATATACACGAGCCAGATGAGCAGCGCAACAGAGAAGACGATCCATGATGCCGTAGCGATGTACGACGCGTACGGTACGAGGAGCATTGAGACCAAGCCGCCGAACACCAGAAGGATCGCAGCGTACATGAGGAAGCCTCCGACGGTTCGTACGAGCTTCTCTTCATCGTAGCGTTCCTTCTCTGCTTTGGAAGCCGTATTGTATCCGGCGATCAGAACGCTCAGCTTGTAGCGTCTGATGACCAGTCCGAGCACGAAGAGCCCTGCTCCGCTGAGAAGCATCAGCGCGCTCGCTTCAGATAGTGCCATATCCACACCACGGATACGAGCTCCCAGCCTTCGTTGCCGTACCTGTTGAGGATACGAGCGGTCTTCTCACCGGATCCGATGATCGCGATGCACCGGTACTCGTAGGTATTCATGGGGTCGCTTCGCTTCGGTTGTGCCATAACACGTGTGATGCGGCTCTCTGGGCTTAAGAGCGTATCTCGAAGCGAAACATTCAAATACGTGGATGTTATACATACCTAACATTACGTTAGAAATAACGAACACGGAGATGATGGCTATGAAGATGAATCGACTCGCGCTCCTCGCACTGCTCGGCCTCGTAGGCCTGATCGGCATACCGACCCAGAACTACGGATTGTTCGGCTTCTTCGGCTTCTTCGGATTCCTCGCGCTCGCACGCATGAAGGATGACGAGATGCTCACAGAGAACATCGGAAAAGCCGCACGAAACGCGTTCGTCGTATCAACCATCGGACTCGCAACGCTCATGGTGGCCCTCATCATGCTTGAGAGCATGGAGATGGCAGCGGTCGGGATCGCAAGCCTCTTCGTACTCCAGGTACTCACGTTCAGCTTCTCGCTGAGCCTCTATGAACGATGAGAACACGGATCAAAGAATTGCGCGCGCGGCACACCCTCACCCAAGAACAGCTCGCCGATAAAGTGGGAGTGAGGCGAGAGACCATCGTATTCATCGAATCGGGCAAATACAACCCCTCACTGCGATTAGCATACCGGATCGCACGAGAACTCGATTCGAAAATCGATGACGTGTTCGTGTTCGACGAGTAAAACGATTCTTTCTACCCGCAGGTTCAGACGATGAAAGGGTGTAGGTCACACAGGTGACCACAAACCATCCACATCAGAGACGGTGTGGTCACCCTTTCGGATTATCGAGATTCACGAGAATCTGCTGAGTATCCAACACCGGACCGAGGACCTCCTCGAAACGCTCACAAGTCTTCTCGTGCCATGAGCGCTCGTTCGTCGTAGACGCATCAGAGACGAGCACGGGAAGGATACGACGCATCGCCGCATCAACCGCCGAGAAGAACACGCACACGCCCGAAGCGTAACCAGAGAAGAACAGTTCATCGATACCGTGCTCCTCACAGAAGGATTCGAGCGGCGTTCTGAAGAACGCAGAGTACTCGGTCTTGGAGAAGTACGTCGCGCCTTCGACGTTCTCGAGCTCACCGATGAGCCGAGCCTTCTCAGGTTCATCAGCGAACTCCACACCCCACAACCGAACCATGACCGGATTGGGCGGCGCGCTCAGATCAGCACTCACGATGATGATCGGAAGCCTCCGATCTCGGAACGCACCGATCAACGCGAGCTGATTCGCAACGACCTCGTCACGGTTGTAGCACTGCTGCGCATACCCTTCGAGCATATCGATGATGATGAGCGCTTTCATGATTCTTACTTGTACGTCGTGCTCTGTCGTACTTGGAAGTACTTGTCCTTTCGCTTCCTTCGGTTCAAGGGTGCTTTGAGGATTACGCTGTCGACCTTCTCAGGGTTGACGCGCTTGATCTTCTCAGCGTACTCTTCTACTCCTGATAGTTTGCCAGCATCGAGGATTACTCCTATGACATTGTCGTATTCGTCCACGTCATCAGCTACTTGACCGACTAAGGTCCTAACGCTGTTGAGTGACTCTGCGATCTTCAACTCTATAGCAACTTGTCCGTCTACGACTATATCGACTGGTGAACGGGTCCTGTCATTGACTTGTCGTTGTACTTTGAATCCTTTGGCCTTGAGCCACTGATAGAGTTGTTTCTCGAAGTCCTCCTCGTTTCGTACGGGTTCGAGTTCTGTCTCTCTGATGGCTTGTACGATGCTCCCATACGGGTCTTCCAGATCTGATGCCTCGTCTGATTTCGGGTGTGAAGTCGCTGATCCCAAAACGTTGTTCAGGAATCTAGGTCTTATGCTTGGTATCTTCCAAAGCGCTACTCCGGTTCCCACGACAATCAAAGTTATGATGCTCCAGAATAGGATTGGGTTGTTGACAGCCCATTGGTACACGATTGCTAGTGCTACTGCCACGAGAACGAATAGAATGAAGGCAGGGTCGATTTCTTGCTTACTCGAGCGGGCGCTTTTCTTGGTTGGTAGCCTACGCTTTCCGGTTCTTCTTCTACTGACCTTTCCGGTCCACGGATTCTGGGTTTCATCTGAGCGCAGGACCCGTTCTTGCTTTCCGGTTATTGGATTGGTCGTGTAGTTCTTTTTCCGGCGCGCCATAGGCGATTCTTCGCGATTCGAGTATTAGAGTGCTTCGGTCCTTCTGAGAGTCTTTAGTTGGAGTCCGCCTAGGTAGGAGCATGATGAAGGTGCCTTAACGATACAGTCCGACCTCCGCGACGAGATTGTGTATGGGAGACTCAAAGAAACGAGACTTTGTTGGCCAAGCCTCTGCGGGGAGTTGAACCCCGGACCTGTTGCTTACGAGGCAACCGCTCTGGCCACTGAGCTACAGAGGCATAGCGTCGTCGGCGCGGCGGACCGGTTATATAGGTTTCGGCCTTACGAGAATTCGCTGAGGATCTCGAGCAATTCGTCGGCTTCGTGACGGCGGGCGAGGACTTCGAGCGGGCACGTGCGTTCGTTCGCGATGATCGTCTCGACCGTCCGGTGCGCGTAGAAGGGGATGCCGTGCGCCTCGAAGAACTCTTGGGCTTCACGCGACATGACGTGCGCATACACCGAACCCGGCTCGAGTTCGAGGTGGAGTTTGGCGGCTGCGAGCCCGACGGTACGATCGAAGATCGTGCATCCTTCGAGCCGATCGAGCAGTGCGATCGCTTCAACGAGCGGCCTGATCGAACGACCGTTCGATTCGATGTACGTCTTAGTTCCGCGGGAGATGACGAGCGTCTTCTCTTCCGCTTTGCGCGTCGACCGCAGATTGAAGAGGTCGCGCGCGATCCGAGGACCGAACATAGAGGAGGGCACGTCGAGAGTCTTTTAAAGGTGCGTTGCTACTCTGAAGTTTCTATGACGAGTGCTGCGTGGTCGGAGACGCCGAAGCGAAGCGTCGTTCTTGCTTCGATGCCGCGCGTGAACGCACCGTCAACAACAAGGTGGATCGGAGCGGACCGGTGCAACGTCTGATCGAGCGTCGTCGTCACCTCAGCAGGTATCGTGTCCGTGAATGCAGATGCGAAGCGTTCGAAGATGATACCGCCGCGATGCGTGTTGAGATCGCCGCAGAACACGACGCGTTCGTAGCGTTCAAGGAACCGGATGATGCGTTCGCAATCCACGAATTGTTGCGCTACGATCGTCGCATCACGCGTCACCATCATATGCGTCGTTGCGATCGCAACGCCTCGTACCACTCCTCCGATGAGCCAGTGCTGTTGTACCGATTCGTCGAATTTCACGTACTCGCCGGGAGCGTCAGGACCCGAATACTTGAAGCTGAAAGGCTCGAACGGCTCCTTCGAGGCGAAGCCCAAGCCAACACCTCCGATCGGATGATCATCCTGAGCTTGGAGAACGCCCGTTGCGAACAACGTGTGCTCGAACCGCTCGGTGAGGATCGAACGGTCGCGTTCGAAGAGCTCCATCATACACACGACATCCGGATCGAGTTCGTCGAGAAGTTCAGAAACACGATCGAGGTGTCGTGATCCTTCGATATTCACGCTCACGATACGCATCATATCCCAAGCCCGTATCCTTTTATAATCGGCTCGGTTCCGAATAGCATGATCTGCGACATCCACGTCCACCTCGAGAGGTTCACGACCGCTGAGCTCATCGACGTATTCGAACGCGCACACGCAGTAGGCGTCACTGACATCATCCTCAACAGCCTTGAGACAACAACGTTCGAAACAGCCACGCGCATCACGAGCGCCTATGCAGGACCCGTACGGCTCCACCGCGCCGTAGGATTCTACCCGCTCGCAGGACTCGAAGCGGACGTTGTGGCAGGATTCCTCGAAGAAGCAGAACTCGATATACAGCGAAACCTCTCCTTGCTCAGAGAACAAGACGGCATCGTCGCGATCGGAGAGGTAGGACTCGACTTCACGCAGACAACCGAAGAAACCCGTCTACGCGACGAGAAACTCTTCGAAGAGGTCCTGGTGATCGCACGAGAACGAGACCTGCCGGTCATCATACACTCGCGCAGAGCAGAAGAGCGGATCATCGAACTCCTCGAACACCACCGCGATGTCAAAGCCGTACTCCACTGTTTCAGCGGCAAGAAGAAACTCATCACCCGCGCGCTCGAACGCGCACGCACGTGGTTCTCCGTACCGGTCATCGTCGAACACTCCGAACAGTTCCAGAACCTCGTACGCATGGTACCCGAATCAAGATTGCTCACCGAAACCGACGCACCGTTCCTCGCACCCAAAGGAGAAGACCGCTCAGAGCCAGCGCACATCGCCCGTGCGATCCCGATCATCGCAGAGCTCAAAGGACTCGAAGCGCGCGACTGCGAACTCATACTCTACGAGAACGCACGACGCCTCTTCAGGATCTAACGTGCGAACGCATACGCATTGATCGTATCGAAGAGCTCCGCATGCTTCTCTTTGAAGGCGTAGAACCGCGTGAGGATCTCACGCGTCTCCGTTGAGAGGATCAGCGATGAACCAGGCGTATGATATGCGATGCGTTTGATCTCCTGCTTGGGCCGCGGCGTACCGGTAGCCTTCACGTAATAGACGGTATGCAAGTTCTGGTGCGTCTTTCGCTTGAGGCCCGAGTAGCGGAAGAGCGCCATCGAAAAGTACGGTTCAAGGCCCGTCTCCTCTTTGATCTCGCGGATCGTAGCTTGCATCCGCGACTCGTTGCGGTTCGCCTCACCGCCGAGCGTCATGTACGCCCGACCGTTCATCGTAACCACGAGCACGCCCTTCTCATACTCGATGATCGCCGTGCCTCGACGGCGTTTCTTGAGTCTTCGCTCCATACACGAGCAGTGAAGGCCGCATGCTATAAGGCTACCGATACTACAAAACTATATAAACCGACTTCGGACGGATTCGTGTATGGCATCGGCGCTCCGCAATGCGATCGATCTGTTCGTCAGTATCGGACTCTACGACGTCATCTTGCCGTTCCTGCTCGTCTTCACGCTCATGTACGCCTTCCTCGACAAGACGCGCGTGCTCGGAACCGAGAAGTACTGGCGGAGCGGAGACTCAGAACCGATCAACATCGCCAAGAAGAACCTCAACGCGATGGTCGCATTCGTAACCGGCCTCTTCGTCGTACTCTCAGCACAACTCGTCGGTATCATCAACCAAGTCCTCGCACAGACCGTGCTGCTCATCGTACTCAGCTTCCTCATCATGCTCGTCATAGGAAGCTTCATGCAGCAGACCGAGCACGGGATCTACTTCAGCAAAGATCAGAACCCTGTACTCTTCTACGGGCTCATCACGGTGAGCGTCACCGCCATCGTATTCATATTCCTCAACGCGATCACAACCGAAGACGGGCGCAGCTGGCTCTCGATCATATTCGACGGCGTACGCACGAGCCTGACCGGCTCGTCATCGGAGTTGTGGAGCGTTGTCATACTCCTCCTGCTCATCATAGGAGGGATCGCGTTCATCGTCGGAAAACCCAACGTACCGCCGAGAGATGAGTGAGCAAATCTTTATAAATACCATCACCGAAGAAATCACAGGAGGAGACCCCCATGGCGATCGAACAGATATTCACGTGGTTCATGACGTCCGGAGCGTACGACGCGCTCCTGCCGTTCTTTTTGGTATTCACCCTCGTATTCGCGTTCTTGCAGAAGAGCAAGCTCTTCGATAAAGGTGATAGTGATGGTTCGGGTAAGAAGTTCAACGTCATGCTTGCACTCATCATCGGTCTTATGGTCGTCGTACCCTCGGTGACGAACAGCTATCCGTCCGGAGCCGACCCGGTCAAGATGATGCAAGATGCGCTTCCCAACGTCGTGCTCTGGGTCGTTGCGATCTTCGCGTTCTGGCTTCTCCTCGCAGCATTTGGGATGCCCGTTCCGTTCGGAAAGCCGACACAGGGTTTCCAAGGGTTCATCACCGTAGTATCTGTCATCGTAGTAGCGACGATATTCGGCCATGCAGCAGGATGGTTCCCGGAGAGTTGGGGTGTCTCGGAATGGCTCAATACCATCGATGAGAGCGTTCTGCAGGTTATCCTCATCGTCGCTATTACCATAGGTTTACTCGTATGGCTCTTGTCGGATCCTCCCAGTGGCGACGGAGACGGAAAGAAAGGCTTCTTCGAAATACTCGGCAAAGGGTTGCAGGAGATTGGCAAATCGCAAGGCAACGAGAGAACTTGAGAGGAGCATAGATGGCGACACCGATCGACGGCATCAGCACCGTACTCGGAGCAACCCTGCCGTTCTTCGTAGCCATATTCGTATGGGTCGTCTCGTTCGCACTGCTCAGCAAGACCGCGGTGCTCGCGGATAACAAGAACCGCAACTCGATCATCGCGCTCGTCATAGCGATATTCGTAATAGCGCTTCCGGACGTCACACGGCTCATTATCCTCGTCGTACCATGGTTCTTCTTCCTCTTCTTGTTCATGGTACTCGTAGCAACCGGATTCCTCTTCATATCGGGAGGCACGAGCATGGATATGATGTTCAAGAGCCTTGGAGGACCGGAAGGGAAGAGCGCTACCTGGCTTTTCATTGTCATCGGAGGCATCATCCTCGCATTCGCAGCAGCATCCGTATACGGCGATGCGCTCCTCGAATACACCGAGCCGGGCACCGGAAACGCCACCGTATCGAACGGAGTACCACCGACGGACACCGACAGCTTCCGCGAGAATCTGGGAGCAACCCTCTTCAACCCAGCGATCATAGGACTCGCCGTATTCTTCATCATCGCCACGTTCACCATACTCTTCCTCACACAAGAATCAGCGTGACCCGAACAGATATAAACCGGCTGAAGACCACTCGTCCATGCTCGACATCAGAACACTCCGCTCGGATCCTACCCTCGTACGCTCTTCGGAAACGCGCCGTGGAAGAGACCCTGCCGTCGTAGACAAAGTCCTTGAACTCGACGACGCATGGAAGGCGTCCGCACGCGAAGAACAGACGCTGCGCAAGACGAGAAACGAAGTATCCGAATCCATCAATGCCGCGAAGAAGAGCGGGGATGAGAAGGCAGCACAGGCGGGCATCGAACGCATGCAAGCGCATGTTAAACGGATCAACGAGCAAGCTGCTCGGACCAAACAGCTCCTCGAAGAACGCGATGCGCTGCTCAAAACCATCGGAAACATCCTCCACGAGAGCGTCCCTACCGGAGAGACGGAAGACGACAACGTCGAACTGCGCTCATGGGGCGAGAAGCCCGCATTCGACTTCGAACACAAGGACCACATCGAACTCCTCGAATCGCTCGACCTCGTAGAACTCGACACCGCCGCACGCGTCTCAGGAGCGAGGTGGTACTACTTGAAGAGAGAAGCCGTACTCCTCGACCAAGCACTCCAACGATACGCGATCGATCGTCTGCGCGCCGAAGAATTCGAACTCGTCATGCCGCCGTTCGCACTCAAACGCGAAGTCCTCGCTGGAACCGTCAACCTCTCAGAATTCGAAGACACGATCTACAAGCTCGAAGACGAAGACCTCTACCTCATCGGAACCTCAGAACACGCGCTCATAGCCCTGCGCGAAGGATACGTGTTCCACCCATCAGAACTCCCGAACAAGATCGTCGGCGTATCATCATGCTTTCGCAAAGAAGCAGGCTCACATGGTCGTGATACGAAAGGCATCTTCCGCGTACACCAGTTCAACAAAGTCGAACAGATCGTATTCGCCAAACCCGAAGAGAGCTATGCGTGGTTCGAGAAGATACAACGGTTCAGCGAAGAGCTCTTCGAAGGACTCAGCATCCCGTACCGCGTCGTAAACATCTGCACAGGCGACATCGGACTCAAACAAGCGCTCCAATACGACATCGAAGCATGGTTCCCCGGACAGAACGAGAAGAGCGGAGCCTACCGAGAAGTCACCTCATGCAGCAACTGCACCGACTACCAATCCGTACCGCTCGGCATAAAGTATGACGAAGCAGGAGAACGTAGGCATGTGCACATCCTCAACAACACAGCGCTCGCAACCTCACGAGCGATCCCAGCCATCTTGGAGAACCACCAGCAAGCTGATGGCAGCGTACTCATGCCCGACGTACTCGTACCCTACCTCGGATTCGACAGGATCGCGCGATGAACACTCCATACTCGCTCGAACCAGCGCCCACTACAGATGCGCATCCTCCAGGAAGCGTCTCAGAACTCGAGCAGGTCGTGTACGAATCAGCTCCTGAACCGCATCAGGTCGAGCCTCGTGACTACACCGGCGGCTACGTTGATGATGCGATACCGCATGTGACGATCAACGACCCAGCCGCTGGATTCTACGGAGCATTCATCATCGGATCAGACTACTGGATCCTCAACGAAGCAGCAGCCGACAGACCGGACATGCGCGTCTCGGCGAAACGACACGAAATCACCCACTACCTCATCCCGAACTGGCACATGCCGCCCGCATCGTACGAACACCTCACCCTTGCGATGTCAGACACCGTATACAGCGAACGACCACGCGGCATCGCAACGTTCCAAATGCAGGACCTCGACATCGGACGGGCCTATGAGAACCAACGGTACGTGAACTAGAACACGTGCTCCATCTCGACGACGTCACCGAAGCCAACCTGACTGATCACACGCACCTTGTGGTATCCCCGACGTGCATAGAAGCCGGTCGACGAGACGAGAGCCTCAACACGAACCCTCGCATATCCGCGTTCACGCGCGAGCGACTCGACTTGGGTCATGAGCTTCGAACCGATACGGCTCCGATGCTTCGAAGGATCCACATAGAGCGTGAAGATCGTATCGCCTTCGAGACGAACGGTCCCCACCACCTGACCATCGAGTTCAGCTATGAGCATCGTGCTCTTCCGAGCCTTCTCGACGAGCCGCTCAGGCGTGTACTCCTCGCGGATCTGTTCGATAGCACGCGCATCATAATGCTTGCTCGTAACCTCGGAAAGGCACCGACCGATCAACTCGGATGCCTCCACCGCATCATCCTCGGAGAACGGCCTGATATCCATGCGAACCACGCCTGCTGAGCGGTTAAAGCCTTTGTGTTTGAAGGCTATTCGTAGTGATCGAGAATCCGCGTGATCGAACGATAGAGGAACGCTACTTCATCATTATCGTTGATCCCCTCCTTGAACGTCTCGTATACCGCGAGCGAGAACAACGAGACGAGCAGGTAGAGCGGTCTTCGTACTTCGAAACGATCCGAGAGGGGTTGTATGCTCGTGTATACCTTCAGGAACGCATGAGCCTGCTCGGAGTAGGCGAGGATATCATCAGGATCACAGAGGAAGTGGTCGAGCCCTGCGAGCTCGAGCTCGTTGTGTCCTGCTCGTGCGAATTCGACATCGAGCACTCCCGTTACCCGCCACGGGTCGTCCATCACGAGCACGTTTCGCAGTGTGTAATCGTTATGGAGCAAGACAGGCTCTGCATCCTCGAGAAGATGCGCATGGTCCCCAACGATGCGATCGATACGAGCGGTGAGTTCGAGAAACGAATCCTTATCGAGTGAACCGTAAGATGCGTTCTCACACGTGCCGAGGTCGCGTTTGATCGTATCGTACCACTCGACGAACGTGTCCCTCCAGTTCGAGAGCGGTTCGACGAAGCGATCCTTCCTACGCGAGACTCCCTCCTCGAGCAGCCATCCGAACGCGGGGAGTCTGATCGAGTGTATGCGTGCGAGCGTGGAGCCGAGCACCCTGTAGAGTCCCTCGCGCTGAGAATCTGAGAGTGGTGTGAAGCGGAGCATGCGCCCTGGAAGCTTCTCCATGAGGTAGTATTCGAATGAGACGATGCGCTTCGAGCGATCGACGAAGAGCACACGAGGAACCGGTACCCCTCGTTCTTCGAGCATCGAATAGACCACAAGATCTTTTCCGAGTGTGTATCCTTCGCGGACGAGCTTGAGCACGAGCGTTCCACGGTCGGTGACCACTTCGAAGAGGAGGTTCATGTTCCCCGACGTCAAAGGGCGGTACTCCTCGATCGAGATCGTCTCATCATACGAGCGCACGATACGCCGCACGTCCTCATCCGTGAGGACGTCCGTCGGGCTTGGCTCTGGACGCATACTTAGCGGTTCGCGTTGTAGTGCAAGATGCTCGTGCGACCGCCTTCGCCGCCTTCGACGTGATCGACGCTGATGTAGCGTCCCTTCTCGAGTTTTCCGACGCGACGCTGGAACGTCTTGTAAGATACGTCCGCAGCCTTCGAATAGCGTTCGAAGAGCGAGCCGATACGCTCACCATCGTGCTCTTTGATGAGCGAGAGCACGCTCTGAAGATCCGGGTCGAGGTCGTCGACGTTCTTGATCTTGAACTCGTCGATCTTCGCAACGGCACGAGCGACGTGCTCGGCTTCGACGGCCTTCTTGGATTCGGACTCGGCGTACGTCCCCGCTTCGCGCAGCAAGAAGAGCCCGGTACGCACATCCTTCGCCGAGAACGTCTTCTGAGCGATGATGCCCACGTGTTCAGGGGTGATCACGCCGTCGTAGAACGCGGCTTCGGCTCGTTCGCGCAGGATCGTTTTGAGCTCTTCGAGCGAATACGGCTCGAAGGAGAGGTGGTCGGGCATGAGCCGACTCTTGATACGCATGTCGAGGTGTACGATCCACTCCTCATGGTTCGTGATCATGATGATCGAACTGCGGAATATCTCCTCGAGGATCAGGTAGAGGACGTCGAGCTCCTCAGCCTTGTCGATCTCATCGAAGACGAAGACCGCGGATGCGTTGTTCACGCGTTCCTTGAGGATCTTGAAGAGTTCCTCGGTGCGCTTGTTCTGTGTGAACGGATAGCCGAGTTCCTCGACGAGGTGCGTGAGGATCTTGTACGTCGTGTTCTTGTTCCAACAGTTCACGTAGAGCGGGATGACCTCTTCGGTCTCGTCTTCGACCTCGCGCATGACAGCGCGCACCGCGAGCGTCTTGCCGATACCCGGCGTTCCGTGTATGAAGAGGTTGCGCCCGTTGCGCTGTTGCATGAGCGGCATGATGGCCGAGACGATCTCTCGTTGCTCGCCTTCACGGAAGGGGATGAGCTTGGGTATGAAGTCGTATTCGAGCGCGTTCGGATTCTTGAAGAGCGTCTGACCCGAACCGAGCATATCCTTGAAGACTCCCATAAGACATGAGTATCCGGGTCGGTTTTAAAGCTGTGCCGCGTCTGTCCGGTGATCAGCCGAGGAACGTTCAACTGCGCTCAGAGCGGAGCCGTGCGACGCGATCGCGCACGTACGGCATGTTCAGGTGGAGCGTATATGAATTACAATCCTGGAGCGCATCTTGAACGCTCACGCCTGGTCCACGAGGATCCCTCTTGAGCTGAGCATCATCTGGACTCCAATAGAATTCGACCGAAACACCGCTCGGACGATGCACTTCGACTACGGTGCGATCATCGAGCAAACCCTCGTGGTGGAACCTGAAGATCCCTTCGAGCCCCGAAGACCCATCGAACCGGATCATCGAACCCCTGCGCTCGAATTCCGAGAGCTTGTGAGCAACCACGTGATCGAGGTGGCTGTACGACTCCTGCGTGCACCGAGCGTATGGCATGGCCCCGAGTACGTTCTGACGCCTTATGAATACACATCGAAGAAACTTTGGTATATCGAACGCCACCAGCTACTTGAAGCCGCGTTCGTAGAGCGGCGTACGATCGAAACTCTCAAGGTACCACGGACCATCGAGGAGCGAATCGAGGTTGTCGAGTTCGACACCACCGCTCGTCTCGAACACGCCGTTCTTCCTTCTGATACCGATCGTCGATACCCCATCCTCGAGTCCGATCGACGTATACGGGCCGATGAACCCCTCTTCGAGCAATTCGTAGAACGCACGCGCATCAGTGAACCGCGGAGAGATACCACGTGCGACCATGAACTGCACGTAGCCGGCGATGTCCCCCTTGAACGGGTCACACATGCTCTTCCGAGGCGCTCCTCGTATATGTAGTTTGCGCCGAAAACACGCGTCGGAACCGCGCACAAGTGAGATAAACCCGCACGAAGCACCCTGAACATGGCCTTCAAAGAGGACGTACACGCACAACTGCTCAACGAGCTGACGAGCATGCTCGACGAAGCTGAAACCGCTGATCGGATCCCCGAGTTCCTCGCAGCGTACATAGACCTCATCGACCGCTACCTCGACGGATCAGACCCGTCAGGTCGGGTCGCGCTCCTCTCAGATGCGCTCAGACCGAACCTGCACGCGCGCATGGTGCTGCGCGAAGCCGTACGACTCGCCGAAGAGGACGACCGGTTCGTAGAACTCGAGAAATCGATCCAACGAAGCTTCCACGACCTCAAACGCTCGCTCACCGAGGATCGGATCGACCCGTGAACCACGTCGTGATCGCTTCGACCTCAGCGCGGCTGATCGCATGTCCTCCTGCGAATCGATGATACGACACGCTCGCACCGGCTCGTTCGAAGAACCCGACGAGTCTGTCGGACTCGACAGCAGGGATCATCACATCATGCTCTCCAGTCGAGACGAACACATCGACACCATCGAGCACGCGCTCATCGGAGAGTACGAGCATCGGATGCAGAAGTGCGGCGCGCCTTATCGGAAGGCCGCGTTGGAGCATGGATGCGATCGCGTTCGCGCCGTTCGAATACCCGAGAAACACACTCGAAGCGAGATCGTCGTCCGAGAACTCGGCACGAAGCCCTGCCATGATACGATCGATGTGCTCGCGTACCTCTGCTTCGTCGAAGACGTTCGGACCGCGACGCGGGAACCACCGGAGCATACCGTTCTCTTCGACGATACCCCGATACGAGACGATCGCATGTGCAGGAGCGATCGCATGCGCAAGGTCGATCAGATCGTGCTCGTCACCACCCGTGCCATGAAACACGATGAGCCGCGGAGCACTCCCCTCGATACGGACCGATCTCATAGTTCAGGAAGCCCCCTCTCGATGCGTTCACGGTGCTCTTCAAGCCACGGCGGGAGCACGAGTCGAGAGCCGAGAACCTCCTCATCGACGAAGAACCCCGGTCCGTTCGACGCGATCTCGAAAAGCGACCCGTTCGCCTCCCTAAAGTACACCGACCGGAAGTAGAACCGCTCGATGATTGGGGTCGGAGAGAATCCTCGCGAAGCGATGCCCTCTCTGACCCGCTCTTGATCTTCGGGATCGACGCCGAAGGCTACGTGGTGGATCGATCCCGAACCGAGCGAGCCTCGAGTCGTATCCTTGGCGATCTCGACGAACGTCGAAGAAGCCGGATGTACGTATCGCGTCAGATCGCCGTCTTCGAAGACCTCGGAGAATCCGAACGCTGAGAGCAAGCCGATGCTCACACCAGGATCGGCGAGCGAGAGCCCAGCCCCCGAAACGCCGTGCATCGGTGGAGTGCCACTCGAAATGCGAGAAGGCATCGGATGCTCGGAGAGATAGATGGTCAGCCCGTCAGGATCCGCAAGCCTGAGCGATCGATCACCGAAACGTTCGAGCACGTCGAACGCGATCCTGTGTTCTGTGAGGTGGCTCTTCCACGCATCGAGGTCACCGACGGAGAACGAGACGCTCGTCGCGAACGGATGGCCGCTGCGAGCGGGAGGCAGATCCCACGTGAAGAACGTGATAAGCGTACCCGGACTTCCCGTGCCATCACCGTAGTAGAGGTGGTACGAACCCACGTCATCTTGGTTCACCGTCTTCTTCACGAACGAGAGCCCGAGGACCTTCGTGTAGAAACGGACGTTCCTCTTCCCATCCGAGCAGACCGCCGTGATATGGTGCAATCCGGTCGTCGACACATCATCAGCATGGTCCTTCTCTGTTTCACGCATCGTAGCGGAGGCCGAAGACCTCCTTTTGAGAGTTATGCAGGTTTCCTCTTGTCAGGGCCATGCGCATAACTGCGGGTCCTGCCCGTTCCGATGTTCGTGAGCGGTTCGAGAGATACGAACGGAGCGGTCCCGACCTCAAAGGCTTGCTCACCGAAGATCAGATCGACCCGTAGGATCGGCGTGCTCCGCGAGGTACACCAGTACGAATTCGCGCTCTGTCAGCATATCGTGGAGCGTGTGCATTCCGATCGATGGTGAGACTGAGAGGCCGGCTACGCGTTTGATGTATCCTTCTAAACCCTCAGAGTTGCGTTCATGAACAAGGGTGAACGGCTTCTTATCCTTCAGCTCCAAGGGTTCGGTAATCACCAGCGGCTCGAGTTCGAGACCGCGAGCGATGCTTTCGAGTTCACGTAGCGTCAGATACCCTTGTGCTCTATCAGTCATACGACCGAGCCGATACCTCGAGATACCGGTATGCGTTACGACGCGCTCAGGATTCCGCCTAGACTCATACCGGAGACGTTGTACGATCTCATGCGGTAGCATCGTCGCGGTACCGATCCTATCCTTATATCCGTTACGTGCTCGTCATCCGGCTCACCGATCGAAGAGCGCGCGGTACGAGCCGTACCCTTCACGCTCAAGGTCCTCGAGCGGGACGAAGCGAAGCGCGGCTCCATTGATACAGTAGCGAAGACCACCCGGACGAGGACCGTCGGAGAAGACGTGGCCCAGGTGCGAATCGGCACGAGCGGAACGGACCTCGACACGCACCATGCCGTGCGAGCGGTCCTCGCGCTCGGCGAGCGCAGAATTATCGATCGGACGCGCGAAGCTCGGCCACCCGCACCCCGCATCGTACTTGTCCTTCGAAGAGAAGAGCGGCTCGCCGGAAACGATGTCGACATAGATGCCATCGCCGAACTCCGAATCGAGCGGCGAAGAACCCGGAGGCTCGGTTGCTCCCTCCTGCGTCACACGGTACGCCTGCGGATCGAGCCTTCGCCTCAACTCATCAGACTTCGAGCGGTTCACTCCTTCCACATCCGCTTGCAGTAGACCTCGCGTCCCGAGGCGATCGCGTACGCACGGTACTGGAGCGGATGCGTATTCGCATAGTCGTGGTGTTCGTTTTCAGCGATCCAGAACCGTCCTGCAAGAAGGATCTCGGTGACGATCGGTTTCGAGAAGCGGTTCGAGGCTTCGAGCCTGCGTTTGGACTCTTCGGCCTTCTGCTTCTCCTCTTCGGTCCCGGTGAAGATCGCCGTCGTATATTGCGAGCCCCGATCGGCGAACTGGCCACCGTCATCCGTCGGATCGATCGAACGCCAAAAAATCTCGAGCAGCTCATCGTACGACACGATCGTCGGATCATACGTTACGAGTACCGCTTCGCGGTGACCGGTGGTCCCCTGAGCGACCTGGTTGTACGTCGGATCAGAAGTCTCGCCGCCCGTATACCCAGGAATCGCACTGAGCACTCCTTCGACCTTTGTGAAGGCATGCTCGATACACCAGAAACACCCACCGGCGAACATCGCCGTCGCCCTCGAACCCTGCGCCATGACTTCAGGGGTGGTGGTATGCTATTTAGTCGTTTGCCCCGTTAAGAGGCCTATTCCGTAGTGGCCTGCTCACGGTGCTTCTCGATACGATCGCGCGTTACCGAGATGAAGAGCGGATCATCGAGCAGTTCAGGATGCTCTTCAGCGAGGAGCGCGGGCGCGGCGATACGAGTATATGTTCGGTACATGTGCGTTCGCTCCATGACACCCGCCTGCAGATCCCTGAGCGATGCTCCGTACGCACTTGCCTGAACCGCGCCCGTGAACGATCGGCTCAGCACGCTCTGCTCCGGACGCACGAACTGTGCGAGACTCAGTTCTTCCTCGCTCTCTTGTTCGAAACGCGTTCTGATCGAATCGAGCCGATTCCCCATACCCGTAACGCGCGAGAAGCGCTCATGGAACGATACGCGTGTCTCTTCGAGCAACGCACGCTCAGAGGGGTCGAGCGAGCGACCATCGATCGTCGCATTCGCAGCATCCTCGACGAACGAGAGCACCAGTAATTCCAAGACGACGAGGTCAACAGTGGAGGAGATCGAATCCACGACAAGCTCAGAACACACTACTGTGTCGATAAGCATGCCGTGGCATGACCGGAGCGGTTCACGAGCGGCTTTGAAGTCCTCATGACGGCTGAGTCTGAACGAGTCGACCGCTTCGCTCAGAGGTGTGCCTGCGATCGCTTCATACGCCACTCGACGTTCAAGGTCATGCCCTGCTTCAGGATCGAATTCGAAGGATATCTCAACCTGTTCATAAATCATGATCGTAGCCGCAGTCTGCACGATGAGCACGGCGATGAGTATGACCGCTCCAGCTCCGATGAGCGAGCGGACCACCACGTGTTTCATCGAGCGCACATTCAGCTCATAGGAGAGCTGGATGACGAACAATCCGATGAATGAGACGATCCCCATTATGATCCCGATGAGCACATGAGGCTGCACAGACCCCTCGGGGAGAAGCGAACCGATCAGGCTGAAGACGAGCACCGATGCGAGTAATCCGAGGCCTACCGCAGATGAGACGAGCACCGTATCGAGCGCCCATGAGCGGTGGACCGCTCGGTGGTGGAACGCCGAGACGAGCCCTCCGAAGGCGAGCAGCCCGATCAACCATAAGAGGGAGAATCCGAGGATGCTGTAGCCGTTCACGAGAAGCGCGAGGAGCACTGATGAGAGCGCGAGCAGTCCGATCGAGAGGGGCAGATGAGGCTTCATGAACGCCATTCTGCCTCTTGTGCTTCAAAAACGCTCCGCTTATCACGAGCCACTGGACAGCCGCGGAGGCTGGTTAAATACCGTGCGAACGTACGGTAGGTGAGGTGGTATCCATGACAACACACATCCAAACCCTGCTCTTCGAAACAACCAAACGCGCAACGATGCGCAGCTACTACCATTCGAGGATCAGACTCGAGAACCGGTTCAAGAGAAGCATCCTCGCCGACGAACCGACGATCACCGTACTCTCCTGACGCTTACCAGAGTTCTAACCGCCCACCTCTGCGAGGGGCAGCCTCGGCTGCCCTTCCCCTTTTCCCCGTAGGATGTCTGGATACATCCGTATCTTCGCACACGCTTAAAAACACCTCGCCGGTGCTCGAACGACGATACAAAAAAAGAGAGAAGGAGAGATCATGGCATTCAACATACCCTCAAAGAACAACCCTGTGCTCGAATCAATCCAGGCACGCGTAAACGAAGACGAACGCATCCAAGCGCTCTTCGAAGCGTGCAACGTCATGGCGATCAAACGCCTCGGCATGTCCGATCACGGACCCGTACACGTCGCGATCGTCGCGAACATCGCACTCAAACTCTTACGCAACCTCGCCAAGCATGGCATCGAAGCGAGCATCATCAAAGATTGGGAACTCACCCCACACGACGCAGAAGTCGTCGTCGTCCTCGCAGCGCTCTTCCACGACGTAGGGAACGCCGTGCACCGCGACATCCACGACGTACTCGGACCTACCCTCGCACGCGGATTCATCGAAGAGCTGCTCGCACCCCACTACGCGCCTCGCGAGAGCCAGATCCTCACGACCGAGGTCATGAGCGCGATGGTATCGCACTCGGAAGACAAGATCAGACCGCTCACGCTCGAAGGAGGCATCCTGCGGCTCGCAGACGCACTCGACATGGAGAAGGGACGTGCACGCATCAGCTTCGACCAAGGCAACAAAGACATCCACTCCGTATCGGCGATGAGCATCGAAAAGGTCCGCATCTCAGAAGGAGAGCGACCCATCGAGATCGAGATCATCATGAACACGCTCGCAGGAGTGTTCCAAGTCGACTACCTGCTCAAACGCAAACTCAAAGGATCAGGACTCGAACAGTACGTACGCGTACGAGCCATCGTAGAACACTCAGGAGGATCAACGTTTCTCAACGACTACACGATCGAATGAACGAGGCTCCATCACATCCTCACATACACCGGACGCTCACCCGTCACATCGACGACGCTCGAAGGAGGACCCTCCTTGACCCCGTCATCGATCGCGAACGCGACCTGACCGAAGCGTTCGTACGCAGAATCGCCGAGTTGATCGATCGATACGAGCGGCTCGAACCCAGCCCGGTTCACCGAGCTCGCCGCGATCGGGAATCCGAGGCGTTCGACGAGACGAGCGATCGGATGATCGGGGATACGCACACCGACCGTACCTGAAACGGAGAGCTGCTCGGAGAACGGCTCTCGAGGTGTGAGCACGAGCGTATAGCGACCGGGAAGCTCATCGAGCCACACCCTATTCGTACCGAGCACGAAATGCTCCTCGATCCACTCTTTGGAAGGAGCGATGATGCTCATCGGCTTACCCCAGCGTTCCTTGAGCGAGCGGATAGCAGCCAACCCAGGCTCCGAATACGCATGACAACACAAGCCGTAGATCGTATCCGTAGGTACGATGATCAGACCGCCCGACTCGAGCACTGCAGCGATCCGCTCGTACTCGTCTAGAGCCTGAGTCATCGAGAGACGTTCCATACCGCCAGACGTCCACATCCACTCTATAAGCGTTACCTTCAAAAACCACGTGCCACGCCGCACACCGATGCGCATCTTCGCCATATCAGACCTACACGCAGATCAGCGGCTCGCGAAAACCGCAGCGCGAGAGGCAGCGCGGCACAAAGCCGAGATCGTCATGATCGCAGGAGATGTGAGCGCGTTCGGAGCCGAGTTCACCGGCATCATAGAACCCTTCGCAACCCTTGGAGTACCGCTTCTCATCGTAGGAGGAAACCACGACGAATACGAACGCATACGCGCGCTCGCAGAACGCTACGGAGCCATACACCTCGACGGATACGGAGTCGTCATCGAAGGAATCGGATTCGCAGGCACCCGGGGACTCACCATCGGACGCTCACGGCAAAGCTCGCAGCAGATGCGCGAATCCTTCCTCAGAGCAGCACACTACGCACGCGCCGAACGGATCGTGAGCATGACGCACACGCACCCGACCGGAACGCTCATGGAACACCTCTCGCCCTTCGTACGCGGATCACCGACGATCGAAGAGCTCATAAGAGACGTCGCACCAGCCGTTCACATCTGCGGACATGTACACGAAGGAGCAGGACTCGTCGAGAGGATCGCAGAGACACGAGTGATCAACGTCGCACGCTCACCGACGATTATCGATCTCTAACCTTGGAATCCGTATACGGTCCTTTCCTGATGTAAATGCTTAAAAACACCCTCGGGTAGGATTCCTCATGCGCTCCATCGTCGTACTCGTACTCGCACTCTTCGTACTTACCGCATGCCAACCGGACTACGTCACCTCCGACAGGCTCGAACCGTTCGCACAACACAACACGCTCACTGACGCACGCCACGAGATCAACGCGCTCGCACTCGAACACGAATCACGAGTCTCAGAAGCCTACACGCGCCTCTCATCGAGCGAAGAGAAAGTAGCCTTCGACGTCGTACGCGCCAAACGACAACTGCTCGGAAGCAGGCACAGCCAAAGACCTGATGTAGACACGATGATCGACGTACACGCATACACCGCGTACTCGGAGATCGCACGCGCCCGTGCACGTATCGAAGGATTCGACTCGGATGCACGCGCGGCACTCGTCGAACAACGAGCACGCATCGACGCATTACCCCTCGAAACCATCACGCCCGGATCCGTCGAGCCGATCATACGAGCAGCACGAGAAGCACTCGAGAACGACAAACTCGAAGGATGGGTGAACACCGCCGAAGAGGCGAGCGTCAACGTAGCTCGGCAGTTCGAGAACGAACTCAACAAGATCCGGAGCACGTGAACCACGCGTTCGTGGGCGTACGATACGCAGGCTTATCCTTTGATCGAGATGAGCGGCTTGAGCCTTACGACCCGAGCAGCGATGCCCGAGAGCGTCGTAGCCGCAACCACCTGTTCGATATCCTTGTAGCTGCCTGGAGCCTCCTCACTGATACCCTTCAGCGAACGACCCTTCACGATGATACCACGCTCACGCAACTCAGCGACGATACGATCAGCATCGTACGTCCGTTTCGACTCGACACGAGACTTCGAACGACCAGCCCCGTGGATCGCCGACCCGAACGCGAGTTCCATCGCACGAGGCGTAGCGCGAAGCAGGTACGAAGCCGTACCCATCGTACCCCCGACCGGGATCGGCTGACCCACCGAACGGTAACGTTCGGGAAGCGAGACGTGACCCGGCCCGAAGGCACGCGTAGAACCCTTGCGATGGACGATGAGCTCGCGTTCGACGCCCCCGACGACGTGCGACTCGAGCTTCGCCGTATTATGACCGACCTCGTAGAGCGTCTCAACCGAAGCCCCCTCGAAGACGGATGCCACGGCCTGACGCGTGAGATGAGCGATCATCTGACGGTTCGCGAAAGCAGCGTTCGAAGCCGCACGAACCGCATTGAGATAGCGCATGCCGAGTTCGGAAGAGATGGGAGCGCCGACGAGTTCGGACGAGAGTACCTGAAGGTTGAAGTCCGGCATCGCATCGCTCATCTCATCAAGATACTCCTGACCGACCTGGTGTCCGAGGCCGCGCGAACCGCAATGGAGCATGATGACCACCGACCCCTCCTCAAGTCCGAAGATGCGCGCTGCATCATCGAAGATCTCATCGACATACTGGACCTCAAGATAGTGGTTGCCCGAACCGAGCGTACCCACCTGCTTGATGTTACGCTGCTTAGCCCGCAACGAGACAGCGTTCGGATCAGCATCGAGCATGCCGCCATCCTCGATGAAGGAGAGGTCATCCTCAGACCCATAGCCGCGTTCAACGACGAAACGCGCACCGCCACGAAGAAGCTCGTCCATCTCAGACACCTCGACGCGCAACTCTCCAGGAACACCAAGACCTGCAGGCACCGCTTCGAAGAGCGCATCTGCAAGCTCCTCGTGGCGTTCACGCACATCAGAGACCGAAAGGTCGGTGCGCAACACCCGCACGCCACAGTTGATATCGAACCCGACGCCTCCGACCATGACGAGACCGTCATGCGCATCGAAAGCGGCAACACCTCCGACGGGAAACCCATACCCGGGGTGCAGATCGGCAAGACCACATACATGACTTACCACTCCGGGCAGCGAGGCGACATCGCGTAGTTGAGCGAGCGAACTCCACTCACCCGTCTCACCCGCACGGAGCGCATCGAGCAAGGCTTCCGAAGTGAAGAGACGGGCGGGAACCCTCATAGCATCGGTTCGGAACTCGAAAACGCCCGCATCTGAAGGCTTGATATCCATAGGATCGTGTATGGCGAAATGGTTTAACGCGTTTTCTACTCGGACTTCGCTGACTCAGCGTCCTGAGGAGCCTGGTCCTCGGCGGAGACGAGCTCGATCTCGAAGTTGAGCGGCTGACCGGCGAGCGGATGGTTCGCATCGATCTTCACAGACTCTTCTCCGATGTCAGCGATCGTAGCCGGGATCGGACCCTGAGGCGTCTGCAACCCGATCTGCGCTCCTACTTCGAGCGACACATCGGACTCTTCGACCTGGGACTTGGGGAAGTCGATGATCAGATCATCACGACGATCACCGTACGCTTCTGAAGACTCGAGGCGGAACGACTTCTTCTCGCCGACCTCCATACCCTCAACAGCCTTCTCGAATCCGGGAATCACCTGTCCTTCTCCGAGCGTGAACACAAGTGGCCTGCCATGGTTCTTCGACGCATCGAACTCCTCACCGGAGTCGAGCGTACCACGGTACTCGATCGTTACTGTCTGTCCGTTCTTAGCTTTCATGATTGTTTCCTCCTTCTCGGGCGTCTGCCCGGTGTACGTCGAGGCGGACCCCGCGGGTTTCCGCCACGAGGAGCTCTGGGACCGTTGCGCTCGTCGCGCTCAGGGAACCACGTGATCTTCGCACGCGGATGCTTGGGCGTCTCGACACGTTCGACCTCAACAGCGTTATGCTGGAGTACACGGTCGAAATTATCGTGATCGCGCGGAGCGATCAGGTTCACCGCGATACCCTCAGAACCGGCCCGCGCCGTACGACCGATGCGATGCACATACTGGCGTGGCTCTTTCGGCGCATCATAATTGTACACGTGCGAGATACCCGCGATGTCAAGGCCTCGCGCAGCGACATCCGTACAGACGAGCGTCGCCACCTTACCCGGCTCTGAGAACGAATCCATCGTCTTCGAACGCTTATCCTGCGTGAAGCCTCCATGGATGGCGAGCGCGTCGATACCGTTCGCCTTCAGGTTGTTCGCGACGAAGTCGACCTGTACGCGCGAATTGCAAAAGACCATGACCAACCCTGATTCTTCGCGGAGCAAGTGTACGAGCAAGGAGAACTTCCCCTTATCCGATACGTCATAGTAGACCTGGTGCAGCTTGCTCGGATCGACGTAGCTGTCGACCGAAACCTCGACCGGATCCGCCATGAACGTCTGCGAGATGTAGACGATCTCAGGATGCAACGTAGCCGAGAAGAGCAGCGTCTGACGCTCCTTCGGGCACCGGCTCATGATCCGCTTGACATCATCGATGAAACCCATGTCGAGCATCCGATCAGCCTCGTCGAGGACGAGGTAGCGTACCTTGGAGAGGTCAATCGTCGAACGCTCCATGTGGTCGAGGACGCGCCCAGGCGTCGCAACGACGATATCGGCGAGCCGGAGTTGAGCCATCTGAGGCTCGATCGCCACACCCCCATACACGGTCGCGACCGTAACGGGTTTGAACCGGCTGAACGCACGGATCTGCTCAGCTACTTGATCGGCGAGTTCACGCGTAGGTGTCAGTACGAGCGCCTGCACCCCTGAACCGGCGGTGACCGTGTTGATCATGCCGGCTGCGAAGGCGAGCGTCTTACCCGATCCGGTCGCCGATCCTGCGAGCACGTCCTTGCCTTCGAGCACGTGTGGGATCGAACGCTCCTGGATGAGTGTCGGTGTCGTAAAGCCCATCGCGTCGATCGCGCGGAGCAATCCTTCATCGAGTCCGAGTTCTGCGAATGTAACCATTATCTGTCGGAGTCACGGGACGAGCGGCCTTCTTTAAAGCTACTGGTCCTCAACAGACGCACAGGTGCGTATTGTTTAAAAACGGGGGGTGCGTGAAGCGACCTATGGGTGTTTTGGGAGTCGCTGATTCCGATCCGAGCAAGAAGCTCGAAGCGGATATCGAGTTCATAAAGACCCGGCTCGATCTCATCGCACGTCAGATGGCATCCGGAGCGCTCGGAACCGTTCCGAACCTGGATGGAAAACTGCGTTCGATCTACGAAGCCGTCTCGAAGATGAGCGGACCAGCAGAACCCCCTGTGCACGCCGACATCAGGCCCAGCGTGAACTACCTCTCACGAACCATACAACAATCGCACGCGGACATCGCCAAACGGTTCGAGACGCTCGAAGCACGGATCGCAGCCCAGAACGAGCGGATAGAACAACAGAACCAGACGATACACCAGCTCAAAGACGCGGTCAAAGACCTCCTCGGACACCTGAGGAACGGTTAAAACAGGCGCGTGCATCCTCGCATCCATGAGACTGGTGAGGTCGGATCGGAAGTCGAAACGCGCACGACGAGCGATCGCAATCCTCTTCAGACAGCTCGAACAGCATCCTGAAGACGCTGCTCGTATCCTCGAACACGTACGAGCCTACAGTCTGCGCCACCGCGTCCCCGTACTCGCATCCGAACGGATCCTCTACTGTCCTGCGTGTATGAACGTGTATCCTACGAGCGCGAAGCGGCGCATACGAGGAGCGAGCATCTATCTGCACTGCCCATGCGGAGCGCTCAGACGTCTACGAGCACGAACGAAACCCACGAATCGCCGCAACGCTCGAAACGAAGGCCCGAATCCGTAATAGCCTTCACTTCAACGCGGAGCTCATGACGCGACGGGTCGATCGGCTCACCACGACACACAACACGCACATCCTCTCCCCAGGTTATGGCGAACGATGAGAAGAAGAGTCCCTCACTGCTCGCGAGGAAGAGCACCTCGCTCAGAACACGACGCAAGACGATGGCAGGATCCGCATCGCCTACGGTGAACGAGCGCTCATACGTGTCACGTACGCGTGAAGGATCGGTCATCACCGCCATCAATCCCAAGCACGAATGCTCAAGGATGCCCTCACGCGTCGCGCTCGCAGCCTCGATACCGATATCAGCAGGGTGCTCGGTAAGAGCGTACCCTTCAGACGAAGGTGACGTCATAGCGCTCACGCAACTCCTCGACGATCCCGCGCAGGTGCGCATCCTGCTTCTCACGAAGGATCATCGGACCGATCTCGTTACGAGCCTCTTCGAGCGAGATCCCGAGCGCTTCGTATCCAGCAGCGTCGTAGGCTTCCCGAACCTCTTCGGCGGTGACCACCACTTCTCGAGCTACGAGCTTTTCGAGCACCTTATCGAGAAGCGTCGACTCGTAGATATCCCTGCGAAGCTGGTCCATCGTTACATCGAGGTCCTCAAGGTATGATTCGAACGTTGAGTTACGGCTCTTGAGTGACGAGTTGATGACTGTGATCCACGCATCGACCTCTTCTTCGGTAACGGTGACGCCGATCGCTTCGGCTTCGAGCAGGAGCATCGTGCGCGGAGCGTACGTCTCGTTGAAGAACTCGCCGATCGAAAGATCCTGTTGTATCGTACTGCGCTGCTCGTACGAGCGTTCGACATCGTCGATGAAGACCGGCTTCGAGCCGACGTATCCGTAGACGTCCGCATCGCGTTCGCCGGCCACCAACCCTGAGAGGAACTCGGGATTGCCTAGGCGCACGAGCGCGAACGCCGCAACGATACACACAACGGCGAGCATGAAGAATACCTTGCCCCAGGCGATCCGTCTCATCATGCCTCCGTAAGCTCAGCGGCGCTGAAGACGAGCAGTCCTTCCTCATCCTTGTTCGTCGTCTTCTTGTCCGCTCCTGCAACGATACGCACGTTCGCCTTCTTAGCCGTCTTGCACAGATCCTTATCGATCGTGTTGTCGACGACGATCGCGTAGGTTCCGGGAAGATCCGCAAGTGTCGATTCGAGTTCTGAGAGCGGAACCTTACCGAGGACGTCGAGCTTGTCGTTGACGAAGAACACGGCCTTCGTACCGATCAGATCCTCGACGAGGATGCGCAGACGTTCACGGTTCTCCGCAGAGAGCTCCTCAACTGCAGGAGCCTCTTCGCGTTCCTCGCGCTTGCGCTCAGGGCGTTCCTTGCGCGAGCGCTTCTGGGTGTTCGAAGGCCGAGGCGTCTCCGACTCGAGCTTGGCCTGTTCGACGGCGATCTTACCGCGCAGGGCCTTGTGGATCTCCTTTTTGGTGAGCTCCTCAACCTCCTTTCCGTCGGGTGCGCGTGATACGAAGTCGAGTTCGGTCGTTGCGAGGAGCTCTTTGAGGATGAGGTCTCCTCCGCGGTCTCCGTCGAGGAACACCGTAGCCGTCTTCTTCGCCGCAAGGTCCTTGACCGTCTGAGGCACCGAGGTACCGTTCATCGCGATCGCGTTCTTGAACCCGTACTTGAGCAGGTTGAGCACGTCAGCGCGTCCTTCGACGATGATGATCTCATCGGACTCGTCGATCGCAGGACCTGCCGGGATGCGCTCCTTGCCGTACGAGGTGATCTCCATAACGCGCACCGCCGAGGTGACTTCGTCAGCGATCTCCTGGCTGTCGGGCATCGTCTTCTCCATCATGTCGCGCAAGAGTTCCTTGGCACGGTTGATGACGGCTCCGCGCTTGCTGATGCGCACGTCCTCGATCTTCTTGACCTGGACCGACGCGTTGCACGGGCCGATACGTTCGATGATCTCGAGCGACGCTCCGATGATCGACGTCTCAGCCTTGTCGAGGCTCGAGGGAATCGTGATCGACCCTTGCGTCTTGCCGTTCTTCGTATCGAGGATGACCTCGATGCGACCGATACGACCTGATCGTTGGAGTTCGCGCAATTCGAGTTCAGAACCGATAAGTCCCTCGGTCTGGCCGAATACGGCTCCGATGACATCAGGACGGTCGACGACGCCTTCGATGGCGATGTGTGCGTGGATAATGTATTTTGCTGATACTGGACTGATTTTGCCCATTTGGGGTCCCTCCTTCTCGTGAGGGCTCTCAGAACGTGATCGCCACAGACGACACGGGCGGGTGACCGCCAGTGACTGGTGAGTGATGAATGGGTTGCTGAAAGCCGCTCATCGCGGTTGTGATTGGTTGAATGTCATCAAGGCAGCGCTTGCACCACTCCCTTTCGTTCGTAGTACGGCTATACGCTAGTGCCTTAAAAAGATTGTTAAGCCGAGTTCAGTCGGCTCCGACGGGTGCTCGACGAAGGGTTTCGTCGTATGGCGTCGCGACACGAACGAAAGGCAGATAAATGGCTACTTTGTAGTAGTATCATGTTATCTTTCGTAGGGGAGTCCCATTTCGACGTCGATGCTCACACGAGACTGCGAACGCTCCTGAACCGGCTCAAACCGGACATCATCAGCGTTGAAGATGTCGAGACTCGATACGAATACGATCGGCCAATCCACGGAGCACTCGTAACGCTCGTCAGAGAAGAATGGGACTGCATCGCACAGCACAATCCGAGTCTCAACCATGACACGTTCATGAGGTGGTTCGAGAACCTGCACGCAGTACCTGAAGCTATCGAAGCGTATCGGAACACCTGGGAGGTACCGATCATCTTCGCAGACGACGAGGACTCCACGGACCGATGGATCACACAGGGCACCCCCAACCCGTATCTACTCAACCCAGAACTCGAACAGTTCCTCAGTCTCCCATTAGAAAAAGCACGTGCTCAGATCGCACAAGAATACGCTCAAGAATCCTACCCTGTCGCAGACAGCCCCGAACTCGTAACCTTCTACAGAGAACGAGACGAACACGCAGAACGGATCCTGCGAGCAGTGATCCACGAGAACCCTGGCGTACATGTCGTACACGTGGCAGGACTCGACCGCGTCTACGGGGACCACCATAACCTCTACGACCGATTATCGGACCTGGCACCGAAGCGCTGCAAACTCTCAGACGCAGATATTGGATGTGGCCCGGGACACTAACCCCGAGGTTCATCGCTTGGACGATGCCGTACGCTCCCCACGGTACTCTCGTGCCGGGCCACGATTCGGGTGGACCTGTCGTTTAAGAGGATTCGCTCCCGTTCGCAGACGAAGGCTCGGATTCGAGGAAGTGCAGCTCGCCAGGAATCACGATCGCATGCGGACCGAGGCCGAACGAGCGAGCCAGAAGCTCACCTACCGATCCCCGAGAGACAATTCCGGAGCCGGTTCCGAGACGCGAGCAGACGATAAGAGGGTCAGAAGGTTCGACGACCTTCTGGAATACGAGGAGCGCGATCGCCTCGTTCGGACTCATGAGCAACTGAGGCTCCCCTGCAAGGCTCACGGCTTCGTGTTCGATTCGCGAACGATCGAGCCCTGCGAACGCCTCGTGGTCGCGGTCGAGGAGCGCGAGCTCCTCATCGCCGGTGATGATGTCGAGGAGTACGAGCGAGTGCGCCTTGATCGAACGGTTGAGCGCGATGACATCCCGCGCTCGCTCAGGAAGCCAGTTGCGACGCGGATAGACGAGCGACGCGGTGAGACCGAAGCGGTAGAGCTCAAGACCTGATTCACCGATGGCCGAGAAGATCGACGGCGCATGGATAATATTCGTCCCGATCCCCTCAGCACGCGCGCGCAACACGAGCTCGAGGTGAGTCGTCGCGGCGAGCGGGTCGCCGAAGACGAGGAGCGCTGTGCGCTGCGTGCGAGCCCTTTCGAGGACGATATCATTGTGTTCGACCATCTGGCGCGTGAGCGGCGTGATCTCGGTATCGACGATGGATACGAGCTCCTCCATCGATATCGCAGCGTATGACGTGTACGTCTCGAGGAGCACGACGTCCGACGCTGCGATGGCATCACGAGCACGGATCGAGAGATCGTTCGGATCGAGTCCGAGTCCGATAAGGGTGAGGGTCATGAAGTGCGGTGAGTGGGTGGGGTTTTAGATTCTGCTGGCGCGCTTCGGCGAGGTTCTCGTATCGAATTTGAGCGGGGTGTGGTTCGCATGACTTGAGGAAACGAAACGGTTTTCTGCTTTCCGTGAAAGTCATGATGGGTGCTTCGTGGTTCATGCGTTGTAGATCGCGGACGCCTTCTCTTCAAGCATACGTTCAATGTATGGCTGTGCCCATTCCATGAGAACTCGTTGAACTGAGATGCTTTCTACGACTTCTTCCCTGTCTGCTTCCGACGGGGCGGTGAGGGTTACGAACTCCTCGAACGCCGCAAGATAGTCCGTGGCTGCTTGAACTGGTTGCAGAGCGTGGGCAACGTATGCCTGTGCAGTAGGGAACATCGATCGCAGTACTCGATACTCTGTCTCCCTTGCCAGGGCTGTATCGAGTCCCTCGCGTTCGGCGATTTCTCCGAGTTCTGACACGACCTGCGCTGTACGGGAAAGGTATCCGAGGAGCGGTTCCATCGCTTCCCCGAGTCCTGCCATTTCTGGGGTGGCGAAGGTGTTTTCGAACTCTGCTCTCGCTTCCTCGGGGTTCCTGTACTGGTTCATGGCAGTCTCAAGAGCGCCCGTTCTGATTCGGATGGGAGCAAACATCTCGCGTACCCGTGCGCTCACCTGTGCGATCACAGGATCCCCTACGTCTTTACCGGGGCCGAATCTGAGTCCTTCAGAACCTGTTCTTGCTGCCGCTGCCTTGTAGAGGTGTTCTTCGAATCCGTTCTGGAGATCTGGGTTACTCATTGTGCGGCTGTACTCGTGTGCTGTCCTGTTGATGAGCGCCGTGCGGATCGCATCTTCAAGCTCGTTTCTTTCCAAAGATTCCTGTGATGACATTGGTAGCACCTCACATGTACCTTGTTCTTCACATAGATAAATGTTGTGATTTGTTACTATTGTTTAGTGGTGTTACGTTGGGTGTGGTCGTTGGTATGGGCTTGATATGTCGGAAGCGGTGCCTTCGCACTTTTTCCGGTCGGCCGCGAGGCGTACGTCTCGACGAGCACGACCTCCGACGCTGCGATGCCATCGTGTGCGCGTATCGGGAGATCGTTCGGATCGAGTCCGAGGCCTATGAGAGTGAGGGTCATGGTGCGTGAGAGCTCTACATCTATTAATAGGTGGTTGGTCTCGACGATTCAGCGCGCTCGATCATCGTTGGGCCAATAGTGGTGCGCAAAACCACTATAGAACCCTCGTACGTCGGAGGTTGAGTCGAGCATCTTGAGCATGGCGAACGTTCCTGCGAGCGGTTCGCTTGAATCCACGCGTCTTCCAACCATGAGTTCCATCGAATAGAACCCATGTGCTTCATCCTGCATCGCAAGTGCGGCTTCGAGCCGCTGACCTCGAGTCGGACGGTCAAGGTCTATGTCGAGCCCGTACGTCGCTTGAGCGGTCCGCAAGAGGTCTTGCACGTATCCGTCGATCGGTTGGACTTCGTTCAAAGAATCGTTCTGTGTCATACCGTTGGGGGGTAATGCTCGACTTAAATGCTCGGTCTTCGGGGTTGGCCGTGATGAACTGTTCGCTGTGTTCGATTACGCTCTCTTGTGTGGCCTAAACGCTCGTTCATCTCTCGGTTTGATCGTTCGGCCTCACTTCGAATATGCCTTCTTGAGATAGTCGATACCGTATCCCAAACAGCCCGCTCCGGCGATCGCGCCGGTGTATCCGAGCATGTTCTCGGGGTTGTGTGCGACGAGTCCGATCGCCGAAATCAGTCCTCCGGCACCTACGGCGCTCATCGTCCACCCGAGTATTTTATCTGATAGTTCTGACATGATTTCGAACATGTGGAGTGTACATACTTAAATCTTACTTATTTTAGCTACTTAAAAGTGGTAATGTGAGTGTTTTGTGGTGTTTGTATTGGGTGTTGAACTCGAGGACGCGTGGATTTGCGATCTTCGCTGGATTGCGCTGAAGACCTTATTCGGATCCGATCGTGAGTTCATTTCACGGTGCTAAAGGATCGACGCGCACAAATCATGAGCGATGCGCAGGCAACGTAAACACCACGCCGGTTTCATCGTTCCAAGAGCGATATTTTTATATATTGTCCGTTCATGGAATCGTTCCAAAGGGAAAAGGGGCGACGGGCGAGATGAATCGCACGTCGAAAAGGGTTATCGGTTAGATTCTCGTGGTAGACCAGCGGAGCCTGGCTCCGAACGCTCGCAAGAGAAAACAAGACCCAAGGGGGATACCACAAATGGACTTCATCGTACAAAAGGCAGCTCAAACGAGCCAAGACACAGAACAACTCGACGTCGGACAGGCCAACATCAAGGTCATCGGTTGCGGCGGTGCAGGAAACAACATGGTTTCCTGGCTCTTCAAAAAGGGCATCCGCGGTGCAGAGATCATCGCGGCAAACACCGACCAGCAGCACCTCAACATCACCGAAGCGGACAAGAAGTTCCTCATCGGCCGCGACGTCACACGAGGACTCGGAGCAGGAGGCTTCCCCGAGAAGGGAGCAGAAGCTGCCAAAGAAGCGCTCACCGAGATCCGCGAATCGCTCAAAGGCGCCGACATGGTCTTCGCATGTGCAGGCATGGGTGGCGGAACCGGAACCGGATCGGCTCCGATCGTCGCCAAAGTCGCCAAAGAGATGGGAGCCATCGTCATCGGAACCGTCACGATGCCGTTCAAGATCGAACGCGCACGCGTCGACAAAGCCGAATTCGGACTCCAACAGCTGCGCCAGGTATCCGACACGGTCATCGTCATCGACAACAACCGCCTCGTACAGATCGCCGGCAACCTGCCGATCGAACAGGCGTTCGCCGTCGCCAACGAGCTCATCGCCACGATGATCAAAGGAATCGTCGAAACGATCGCGGTGCCCAGCCTCGTCAACCTCGACTTCGCTGATGTGAAGGCGATCATGACGAACGGAGGCGTCGCCATCATCGGCGTCGGAAGCTCGGACACCGCCAACCGCGTCCAAGAATCCGTCCACGGAGCGCTCTCGAATCCGCTCCTCGACGTCGACTACGCGGGAGCCACCGGAGCGCTCATCCACGTGCACGGAGGAAACGACCTCACGCTCGAAGAAGTGAGCAAGGTCGGAGACCTCGTCACCGAACAGCTCGACGAAGATGCGAACGTCATCTGGGGCGCACGCATCACCGACGACATGAAAGGCAAGGTCACCGTGATGACGATCATCACCGGTGTCAAGAGCCCGTGGATCCTGGGCAAGGAAGACGTGCGCGAGCGCGTCGAATCCCGGCGCCAGGAGTTGAGCGACGAGCTCGGCATCGAGATCCTCAACTGAGGATCCGTATCCCCCTCTCCAAACGGTTTTTCTTGGCTCTCATTCCAACCACCCCCAACTGTTCGTATGGGAGCCAGCGTGTGGGGCGCCGACTTCGGTCGGCCCTCTCCTTTCTTCATCCCTCTCGTTTTTGAATCGCTCATCGCACCACAGTGCATGCGCTTCATCGACTCGACGAGCCCGGACTACGCGAAGGTCACGGACTACGCGAAGCGCAGAACGCCGACGGACCTCGTACGTGAGGTGGACGATCCGTCTCCGAGCAGGTTCGCAGCGATCAGCGGACCGCTCCACCGCCCGCGCTCAATCGCCATCATCTCAGCATACACCGCATCTGACCTCGTACAACGAGGCTCCGTGCTCGGACTATGGCTCGTCGATGCGAACGGTGACGACTATACCGGAACGCTCGCAGACATCACTGGAGGCGAACCGTTCCTCCACCTCTAACTCGTCGAATCCTTCGACCGCAAACGAGGACATCTGCGCTCGCTCATCGAATCGCTCTCAGACGCACACCTGCTCGCAAGCCCCACACCGGACGGTATCGGAGCGTACGAACGATTCGGATTCGAAGCGATCGATATCTGCAACAGCATCCCCGGACAACACCTCTACCTACGACGACCATAGTAATCGATGTGCCGTACGGTTTCACATGATCGCACGGATGAGCTCATCACGGTGTTCGAACACCCAGCGGCCCATCGCGAAACGCTTCTCGAGCTTGTGAGGAGCCGTACGCTCGGGTTCGTGGATGGCGAGCCAGTACTCGTAGGCGAAGTCCTCCAAGCAGCCGAGGACGATGAGATCCGGAACGGCTTGGATCTCGGCTCGTGAGAGATTCCGGATCGAACGATAGGATCGCACGATGTCCGCACACCGCTCGAAATCGAATGCGCGGCGATCGTGTGTGCACGAGTAGAGAAGCGCGTTCGAAAGATCCTTGACGAGCGGCTCGTCGCAGACGCTCACATTATCGAAATCGATCACCGCAGTGAGCGTATCACCCTCGAAGAGGACGTTCTCCGGATTGATGTCGCGGTGGATCGGGTAGGTGTTGAGCTGCGGATACGGTGTACGTTCGATGATGTCGAGAAACACCGGGAGCGTTCTCGCATAGTAACTGGTTCGTGTTTCGTCAGCGCGTTCATCGAGCAGTTCTCGTGCATGAGCGATCACATGATCGATCGAGAACGTCGGGTTGCCGATGCGCTCTTTGAGATCGGACGATACAATGATCGCGTGCATCTGTGCGATCATCACGCCCATCTGCTGTGCCTGTGAACGCGTGACGGGACTTGTGATCGTAGAGCCTTGAAGGTACGGATAGCTCCAACACCTCCTGCCCTCGTGCTCGATGATGCGCGAGCCGTCTCCGGCTGTGAGCGGCGTGGGCATCTCATAGGGAAAGCCGGCTTGTTCGAGCGTTCTGATGAAATCGAACTCTGCGGTGAGATCGCATTCGGATTTGTCGGTGTTCACGCACCGCAGCACGAACCGGCCTTCGGACGTGGTGATCATCCAATTGTGGTTCGCCACTCCCATACGTGCCTTTTCGAACGAGATGATGGCTCCTCGACCGTACGACGACCAGATCCCATCGAGCGCTTCGCGGCTCAGTTCCATGTGCGTGTGAAGGAGGGAGTGGTGGTTAAGGGTTTCGATACCATCAACTCATGAATGCTGGCATGGTCCGGTCCGCGCGGATACTTACCTATATATTCGTGTGTGCATCCGCATGAAGATGGTACCCCAAATAGGGATCACTACGAGCACGTTCGACCAGAAGTCATGGTACAGAGAGATAGCAAGTCAACCGTACCGCGTACTCGAGATCGGGAGGCGCTCTGCACGGATGTATCTCGATCCTGAATGGATCGCGAAGATCGCACCGTCTCTGAACGGGTTCGACGTGAGCATGCACTCGGGAACCACGAAAATCTTCACGTCGAACGAACAGTTCACAGTCACCGAGCTCGAGACGCTCAAATCAGAGGTCGTGCTCTGTGAGATGCTCGGCGCCAAAGAACTCGTCTTCCATCTCAAGCACGATCCGCTCACCGATGACGAAGCGAATCGCCTCCGAAGCGTTGTCGACTTCGCGCAGGAGCGTTCGGTCGAGATGCTCTATGAATCGAACGGCATTCTCGTCGCAGATGTGGCCCTTGACTTTCTCGCACGATTCCCCGATGTGAACTACACGCTCGACCTCGGCCACCTGAACAACGGGTATGGGAGAGGAATGCTCGGATGCACGATCGAAGAATTCGTCACCCGCGTACGTGATCGCATCGTGTACGTACACGCGCACAACAATTCGGGAACGAGCGACGATCACCGCGCGCTGCGCGACGGCACGCTCAACTGGAGGCACGTGCTCGATCTGCTCGACCCGAACCGTGTGCGTAAGATCATCATGGAAGTACGCACGCTCGAAGACCTCGCCACGAGCGCAGAGGACCTTCACGACTACTACTTCTCGATGCGACCAGAGCGGTCGCCCGGCACTTGAGGAACAAAGAGCACCGACCGGAGAAGTACGATCCAGAGAACCTCGGCGCAGAACTCGCCGATGCACTTGTGTTCCTCGTGCTCGTAGCGGAGCGAAGCAACATCGACCTCCCGGTCGAGATGGAGAAGGCGATCGGACGGCTCGAGGCGAAGATCTCGAAGGCGTGAGAATCCCGTTTTTTGTGTGAAGAAGGATTGCAGCATACAGATAAACCTCAGAACACGGTGGACTGTATGCACACGACCGTCGAGCGAGCGATCAAGGCACTCGGACTCGAAGATCAGACGAGCGATCCGGTGATCATAGAAACCGTTCTTGAGACCTACCAGCTCCACGACCTCCAAACAGAGAACGAGGTGATACGCCGACTCCTCCGACGAGCACGGTCCACACCACAGAGTCTTATGCCACTCGTCCGATGCATCGGGGCGAACCTCTCGAACCATCCGGCCATCATAGAGTTCCTCGAACACGCCCTCGAATGGCTCAGTCCATCACCACATGTGACCAGAGCGCTCCACACAACGTACATCCTCGAAGCGCTCGTATCCGGGATGAACAACGACGCTTCGTTCTTCGCAGAGGTACACGACCACCTCAAACGCAAGGAGCGCGAACGAGGCATCGACACGCGTCGCTTCGCGCGATCATTCCTCCACGCACTCGGCATCACACACTCGCTCTTCAAAACGATCAAAGCGTTCTCCGTCGATCCTGCGATGACGTATCTGAGAGTACACCGAACAGGAGACTTGCATGGGCTTACGAAGCTCGAACGACGACTCATCGAGTCACCCGAACGAGAACTCCTCGACCTCATCACGCTCAACATCTACGAAGCAGGCATCACCGACCACCGAGCCGGCAGACGCTCGAACGCACGGTGCGCGCATGCATTGAGCCGGATGATCGAAGAGAACCAGCCATCGGTGTCCTTCGAAGACGGCAGGATCATCCCGCGCCACGCATGCAGCCCATCCATCCGAACATCACCCGAAACACGCATACTGAATGTTCCTGTCGGAAACGAGTGGATGCGCCTGTATGTTGCGTGGAACCTCGCCTTCGTCACCGGAGCGCTCGACGACTGGGATCTTGTCATACCCAAACTGCTCATACCCTCGATCATCGGTTCGAAACCCGAACACTTCATACAAACACGAATAATATCGCTCTGGCTCACCGCGAACACAGCATACTTCCGATCGCACGATAGGCGCAGCATCGCACGCCCAGCACACCACGAGCGGATCGCCGATGCATGGGGCGCGATCAACGAACGTTCGTTGAGCCGCACATACATCGAGAGCGCCGACCGGTTCTACGCGCACCCCTACCGGAACTGGCTCAGGATCGCGAAGCGGCTCTGAGAAGAGATATTCACGCACCGGACTCGCAACCGTTAAGAGGACGAGGGCTCGACCGTTCGTATGCGAATCGCCATCTCAGGACACAGCGGATGCGGAAACACGACGGTTACGCGCGCCGTCGGAAGCGAACTCGACCTTGACGTCGTCAACTACACGTTCCGAAACCTCGCCGAAGACCTCGGGTTATCGTTCGAAGACATCCAAGAGGAGAGCCTCAACGACCCGCTCTACGATTATCTCACTGATCTGATGCTCATCAGAGCAGGCTCACGCGAGAACGTTGTGATCGGAACGCGCCTTGCAGGGTGGATCTTCGACGCCGACCTGCGCATCTGGCTCGACGCACCTGTCGAAGCACGTGCAGAACGCATCTTCGCACGTGAAGGGGGATCAGCAGGTGATGTGCTCGCCAAGACGATCGTACGCGACCGCGAGAACAGACAACGATACCTCGAACTCTACGGGATCGACATCGACGATCATACCGGATTCGATGTGACGATCAACACGTCACGTCTCAACGCCGAACACGTAGCAGGCCTCGCCGTGGCTGCAGCGACGTGGGCGCAAGATCACGAAACGGACGCGACGAGCAGACACGCGCACCGCATACGCGCGATCATCAGTCACGAACTCGGACTCGACGAAGAAGCGTTCACCACACCTGAACTCGACATCAGAGCGGTGTACGAACGAGCCCGCAGAACGTGACGCGCTCCTATATATAGGGGGAGTCGTGCTCAATGGTATGGGTCGCCGGCCGAGCCGCGAGAAGCACAAGACGCGCAACGACGTCTTCGATGCGTTCACCGAACGCAACCTGTTCATGCTCGCGAGCCGAGGGCTCTTCGACGAGGAAACGCTCAGTCCGGTTATGATCGGCAAGGAAGCGAACATCTTCCGAGCCAAGAGCGAGAAGGGATGGGTGATCATCAAGATCTACCGCCTTGAGACGTGCGACTTCAACCGCATGCACGAATACCTCATCGTCGACCCACGGTACGGTTCGCTCACCAAGAACCGTCGCGAGACGATCTTCGCATGGTGCCGCCGCGAATACGCCAACCTGCTCAAGGCACGCACCGCCGGCATCGCGGTTCCGGCGGTCTATGCTAATCGGGCGAACATCCTCGTCATGGAATCCATCGGAGGATCGAGACCTGCACCGCAGCTCAAAGACGTCGAGGTCGAGGACGCGCAGCGTATGGGTGATGCGATCATCGCGATGCTCACACGATTGTGGTGCGACGCGCGGCTCAGCCATGGTGATCTTTCGCGCTTCAACATCCTCGTCGACCGCGGCGAGCCGGTCTTCATAGACTTCAGCCAAGCGGTTCCGCTCGACGCTCCCAACGCACGCGAACTCCTCGAACGCGACGCACACAACCTCTCCTCGGATCTCGCACGGTTCGGATACGCGATGGGTGCGGATGCGATCATCGAACACGTATCCCAAAGCTTTAAATCAAGGGAGCGCGCAGAGCCGAACTGGGGGTGAAATCCGGCTTCGAACCGGAGGAACACACTTAAATGGTTCCTCAAACCTCTATATCGCAGAAGGTATCCGCATGACGACAGCACCACAACTCTTCGACACGATCTTCAGGGAGAAACCGGCACTCATGCTCATACACCTCCTCCAAGATCAGCACGATAGCAACGTACAGGTGCTCTACGCGTCGAACCTCGCCAAAAAAGTCGACTGCACATACTCGCACGTCGTCAAGATCCTCAAAGAGTTCGAAGAGCACGGACTCGTATCGTTCAAGAAGAAAGGACGGCTCAAGCTGCTCTCCCTCACAGCGAAAGGTGAACGCATCGCCGAACACCTCACCGCGGCGTACCGGCTCCTGCCATGAAACGCAGTGATCCGCACCTCGTGACGTACATACTCGTATTCCTCCTCATCTATACGCTCGTCACCGGCATGCTCATATTCGTACTACGGGGCATCGTACTCGACGAGCGTCTCGAACGACAAGAACGCCTCTCGGCTCGCACGGCCCTGCTCGAAGCCGAGATGCGTCAACGCTCCTTCCAAGAACAACGTGTCATCGAAGAACTCATCACAACCGCTGGAGCTCGAGATTTTGAGGAAGCCTATGCCATGGTCCGCGACGAGATCGAAGAACTACGGGTCCAGCGGAGCGAAGCAGAAGAGCGCGCGACGACCGAACGAGATGCGTGGCTCGAGATCCGACGGGAACGCGACGATGTCGTATCCCGCGTCCAAGCGCTCGAGCTCATCACTGAGCGCATGCGAGCCAACCTTAACGCATGTCTCGTCAGCGTCGCCGAGTGTTCTGGTTGTTGATGGTGTTCGTCTCGTCGTGAGTATTCTCGTGTGTATCGGTAGGTGACGTAATCTGTGCCTCTGAGTTGTGGTTCTCGACGGTGAGTGGGTGTAGAAGTGTGTGTATCCTGGTGTGTTGATCCGCTGTACTCGACCTGTCGACGGGCTGATTCTCTGGAAATATAGTGTGATAAAAACAAACTGTTATAAATAGAAGCATTACTGATATACAAAAAAGTGTATTAAACTGCATAAAACAGTGTTTGCCCGACCCGTATGGTTGGGTTGACGAACAAAGAGGTGCATGACACGGATACGTTCACGTCCGCCACCTTAAGTATCGCGGACGCTCCATTCGTGACGACGTTCAGCAACGACACGACCGTATGGAACACGTTCGCACTGACAGCAGACGGTCGGAACGTCTATGCAGCGGTTGCCGTAGGCGACGGAGTCGGATTCGATGGAAGCACGATCGACTACCAGCTCCTCGCACCAGCTGACAGCGGAATCGAAACGTACAGTTTCTACCTCGAACTGCCGTAGTGCTGTGTGAAACCTTTTTCTTCAACCCTTTCTCATCCTTCTCCGATCCGACGGTTCTTCTGCTCGCAGTTCGTGAAACGGTACTTCATGATCCTTGCCGGATACGTATTCACATGGCTGAACGTATTGCAGGCCTTCCACTCGTATTCTGAACGCGTCCCTGCGTATCTTAGTGTTAGATACGCTGAAGAGGCGGTTTCGTACCTGCAGCTGTCGCGTGAGAGGCTAACCTGTAGAGATACGGGCGCAGTGTGTCGGCTTCTCGAAGCAAGGTCTTGAAATCTGCGTGGTCTGTGAGCACTGATAGGGCTCGGCTTGGTTTCGGATCGTTTCGAGGGGCGCACACCTCGTGGTTCGACCGATCAGCGTCCCCCAAACATATATAAGGTCCTAATCGTCACTACTCGTGAGTGTTGCTCTCGCTGGGCGACGAAACGATTATAAAGGTCGAAGGGCGAGAACACCCAAGGGGCACGTGCGAATGGTTAAAAACGGACGAGGAGGGTTGTTAGCCGTCATGCTCCTCGCTGGACTTCTCATCCTCCCCGCTGTAACCGCCGATACCATCGCCGTCTCAGACTCGCGCGAGTGGACGGACGTCTACAGCGTCCTGCTCCACAGCACGATGAACGACGGAAGAGCCGTATTCCTCAACTCAGAAACGCTCACGGGCCTTCTGCGCACGGTGAGTGAGCGAGCCACCATCGAAGTCTACGAATCGAGCGAACGCCCCTTCGTGAGAAACACCGCTCAGAAGCTGCGCAGCGCAGGATACACCGTAGCGGATGATACGCGCAGCGCATCGTTCAACCTCGACCTCGACCCGCAGAACGGACGCTACTTCGTCATCAGCGAAGACTACTATCGCATCGGCGTAGCCGTAGCACCCATAGCCGTCGCCGAAGATAGATGGGTACTCATCGCGAACGATCGCAACATCGACGAGATCGCACAACGGCTCGAAGGCGCACAGAGCGTCGTAGCCGTCGGAAGCTTCAGACGAGACCTGCTCAGCCGCATCGAAGGCACCTTCGATGAGTGGATCCGCGAAGACTCGGTATTCGCAGAATCACAGATCCTCGCCGACAGATACGACTCGCACAGCAACATCATACTCGCAGACGGATTCAGCATCGAATCAGAATTCTTCACCGCGAAATCACCGGTGATCATCGTAGGATACAATCGCGTATCCGAACAGACGTACGAATGGATCCTCTCGCGTGATGTGAGGAGCGTCGTCGTCATAGGGAACCGGCTCGCCGTCGTAGGGGAACAGATCCGAGAACGATCAGAACGCCGCATCGGTGTGTTCATCAAATTCGGACAGTCAGATACGCAGGCGAGCGGACGCATCTATGCGCTCACCATGTTCCCACTGCCCCAACCGCTCCTCGGACTCACCATCCAGAGAGCCGTATACGACCCCTCGACCGAAGAACTCATCGCATTCTTCGAGAACATCGGAAACATCGGGTTATACGAGACGACGACCATCTCGGTCAAAACCGGAGATGAAGAAGTCGCAGCCGTATCCGATGATGAGATCAACTACCTGGGAACCGGAGAGGTGTTCGCAAAGCGCTACCCCGTCTCGATACCGATCGATCGTATCGATGACTCGACCGTAGCGGAATTCTTCACGTCCTTCGGACTCACTCCGAGCGAACTCGACACCTTCCTCACCATGGAAAACCGGTTCGGGCCGCCGTTCACCATCCCGCTCACCGTCGAGACCGTAGATGCAGGAGACGTATCGCTCGAACTCGTCGAAGCAGCATACTACCCGAGACTCGGACGCGTAGGCGTTACCATCAAGAACACCGGGAGCGAACAAGCACACTACAACGTACGTGTACAACAGATCCTCGTCAACGGACTGCCCACCGACCTCTTCTCACAAGACCGCATCCGCGCTGGCGAAGAGAAGACGACGTACCTGCCCGTACGCCTCGACGAGATCGACATGCAAGAGAACGACGTGCTCTCGATCGACATCCTTTACGGAGCGAGCCAAGACGCACTGCTCCTGAGAATCACCGAGGATGTACCCTTCCAGACGAAGAGCGGAGGACTCCTCGCAGGACTCGTCACCGGAGGAGCAGGAGCCGCCGTCGCAGGACTCATCGCGCTCCTAGTCATCGCAGCACTCGGCATGTTCTTCTACGTCAAAACGAGACGCTGACCCGCATAGTTTAATAAGCACGAATCGCCAGCGATGCCTATGCGCGTCGTACTCATCGTCATGCTCCTGCTCGTGAGCGCATACGCAGCAGTAGCGACCGATGTCGTCGTCGTGAACAGCCGAGACTGGCGTGACGTCACGCTCGGAACCGTATACGCGATACAACACGAGGCGAACATCGTCTCGTTCACCAACCTTGGAGATGCTCAGATCAAGACACAGACGATCAGACCCAACTCGACGATCGTCGTATTCGAATCCTCACGACCCATCGTGCGAAACTACGCATCCGTACTGCGCACGAACGGCTTCACAGACTTCACGGTGCACGAATCAGGAACGTTCCGCGACTTCCAACGAGACCACTTCACCGACCGGTACGAAGCGCTCGTCCTCCTCGACCCGAAGTTCGGAGCAGAAGCCATCTCGATCCTCCCGCTCGCAGGACACGCGCCGATGCGCCCCTTCTTCCTCGACGAAGAGAGCCGAGATGACGTCGAACGCGCAGCGCGCAGCGCAGAGCGCATCATCATCGCAGGACGCTTTCCCGTCCGGCTCGTAGAAGGCATCGACGCCGAAGAACGCTACGAACAACTGAGCCCCACGAACGCCGATGATATCACACGGATGGTATCCGAACGCTTCAACGCTGAGTGGGGAGTGATCATGAGGGTCGACCGCGTCGACTACGAATCGCTCCTCAAACGACAACCCGTCGTCGTCTACTCAGGTATGCTCGCCGATACGATCGCAACGGTACGAGACATCAACGTGAACCGGTTCGAGATCGTGAGCGCTGACGCTGCGAACCTCGGACAACAGATCCGCTCAGGAGCAGGACGCGACATCGCGCTCATGCTCAAATACGGACGGACCATCACGAACCTTCCGGGCATGACCGGACAGATCCTCGACCTTGAAACGTTCTTCGTAGACTACCCGAGCGCTGATCTCGTCATAGAATCCGTAGTGCGCTACACGGATGCGAACGTGCTCCTCGTAACGTACCGGAACCGCGGAAACATCGACACCCTCGCGTTCACAAACATCGATCACGTTCAGAACCGACTATTCAGGAGCGATGTCGCTCTACTTCATGCCGACCTACAACAAACTCTACCTCCCACAATACAACTACACCGATCTTGAGAACTACATCGGCGGATACGAACTCTCCATGATCGGACGCCAAGAGGACGGAGAAGAATTCACGTTCGTCGTGGACGGAGTACTCACCCAACAGTATCCCTTCTACATCGCCGACCCGGCCTTCCAAGGACCGTACCCCGCGAAGACGATCCACCGCCGCGAAATCATCAGCCAAGTCCTCGACTTCGTCTACCACAGCTACACCGCGTTCCTCGAAACCGTAATCGGGTCATGACCATGAAATGGCTCGTGCTCGTACTGCTCCTCGTACCCACCGCGCTCGCAGCGAACGCGAGCCTCGTCACCCAGGACGGCACACCCGTATTGGAACTCAGATACGACCGTTCAGGATCGGTCTACAACGCATCGTACCCTGCGACCTTCGGAGCTGACGCCTACATCGACCAGAGCCCGACGAACCCGGACGTCGTACTCGACATATGCCATCCGGACCTCCAAGTCGATGATCGCATCGATTTGCGATTCGTATCAGAAGACAAAGAACTCGAATGGAGCCTGCTCAACTTCAAACCCCGCGTACACGAAGTGACGCTCGTAGGCACCGAGTATTGCTCGTCGGTAGACGTCGACCTCTCAAGCCTCAACAGCCTCTACCCCGGCTATCCGACACCGTTCATCATCAGAAAGAACGCGACGAACGAGACGGTCATCTCAGACTTCGAACCCCTCGATACGCTGCTCAACGGCTCGTTCCGGATCGGCATCGAAGTACGAGGACCTCCCAAACAGTACTTCATCACGATCGACACCGTATTCGACGAGACCGGCATGCCGATCACGCGAAACGAACGCCAGATGGTCACCTCCATCGTAGCAGCCAACGACTCGGTCATCGAACGCTCGATCATGAACCAAGACGACTTCATACTCTTCGACGGAAGCTTCCAAGGAGGAGAACGCATCTACGTCAACGGCATCCTGAGCCTCGAAGTACTCGTATACGAGCCATGCGAACCGCTCAACGAATCAGGATACTACATCCTCAACAAGTCGATCAACAACGTCAACGAAACGTGCGTCATCGTAGAGAACGCATCGAACATCGTACTCAACTTCGTCGGAGAGCAGATCCACGGAGACAACGATCCGGCAGGGAGCAAAGCCCCTGGACGATGCCCGGTCGACGTGCGCAACAGCCAAGGTATCACCTTTGAGAACCTGAAGACCGCACAGTTCCGCTACGGACTCTGCGTGACGAACAGCTCGGTCGCCATATTCGGAGAGTCAGCCGTATTCCACAATACCGGCGTGCTCATCAGAAACCAATCCGACGTACTCATCGCAGAAGCCATGATCCTCTCCAACGAAGACAACGACATCAACGCATCCGGCAACTCGAGGGTCAGGCTCTTCGAAACGAACTTCTCAACGTCCGTACTCAACGCCTCCTTCGCAGACGCACTCGTACGACCCGTACCCGACCCGCCACCACCACCTAACATCACGAACATCACAGACATAGGCCACTGGGTCGAATTCATCAGGAACGGACCTAACTCGTGGGTACAGATCGGTTTCAAGTACAGCGAACCGCTTCCCAACGACGCGGTCATCGACAACGTGAGCATCTTCAAATTCAACGGAACCTACATCGGACCGGTCAACCAAACGATAGGTAACGTGACGAACGGCAACGCGACGAACCAGTCGAACCAGTCGAACCACAGCTCGTGGACCGATGGAGAGTGGGAACAGCTCTTCACACTCGTAGCACCACAGATGAGCATCGTATTCTCACCCACCAACATCACAGACTTCTCCGTATTCGCACCGTACGCCTTCGAATCGACGTTCGCACAACCAGAACCCGAACCAGAACCTCAACCACAGCCCCAACCACAGGCAGGAAGCGGCACAGGAGCGGGAGGAACGCCGAGCGCACCCGTAGAGATACCGGAAGTAGACGTATTCCCCGAGATCGTAGAACTCGAACTCGAACTCCCAGAGAACATCACGCTCCGACAAGGAGAGATCGGAAGCGTAGACTTCAACCTTACGAACGTCGGAGGAACGAGCGCACGCAACATCTCGATCGAAACCCAAGTACCACGAGAATGGGAAGCTGAGATATTCCGACTCCTCCAGCTCCCTCCGGGAGAGCGCGTGTCAGACTCGTACCTGCTCTCACCCGACGTTCGAGCGACACCACGAGAATACTTCATACCCGTAGACGTATACGTCGACTCCGCAGACGGGCTGAGCCGCAACCGCGTCCTCAGAGACGTACTACGCGTCATCGTACTCCCCCGAGGAGACCTCTACCGACTCAGAGTCATCGAGTATCCACCGGTCATACGCATGCCTCCCAACGCCCGACAGGACGTAAGCTTCCTCATCGAGAACATCGGAGACAACCCGCTCGACGACATCACCATCAGATTCGACCCGACACCGTGCCTCAGCGACATCACTGGATCGGGCTCGCTCGAAGTCGGAGAACGATCAGCACTCACCTACACGTTCCGATCGGCAGGATCAGACGTATGCGACTACCACTTGCGATTCGAAGACGGAGAAGGACGACTCGTAGGATTCGTACCCGTAACCCTCCTCATCCAAGAACGAGGATTCCTCGACCGCCCGCTCAGCTTCTCCATCCTCATGATCATACTCGCCGCATGGACGCTGCTCACCGTATGGGTGATCCGCAGGAGGAGGTACTAGATGGGATTCTACGACGACAAACCGGATCTCTTCGACACCGACGTCAAAGGAGGGTTCTACGGAAAAGCAGGAGCATCACCTAAAGACGAAGAGCGACCGAAACTCTCATTCGCATGGTGGGAGTACCTGATCATCGCAGTCGAAGTCGGACTCGTAACCTACACGATCCTCGTCATAGCTAACGTCGTACCGTTATTCTGAAGGGTAGGTGCGTACGAGCCTCGGTTGACCGGCCGCTCATCCACGTGATGACATCCACTCGAGTACCCTGCGCAGGAGCAGGCAGCGCAAACGATGCGGCACCTCGTGACCGCCACTTCACAAACCCACGTGTGGTTCTGTTCCGGTATGATAGAGTTGGGCCGATGCGCACGTCCTCCCGGTCTACTCTCAACTCGTACCGACATCAGCAGGATCGCCTCATCGGCCCGGTAGAGCACATCCACCTCTATCGAGAACCACACTTGTGAGACGCCTTCAGTCGATAAGCAATCGAGATTCCCCGATCTGCGCAAACGAGTATCCGATAGAGCCAGCTCGGAGAGCGGCGATCGAAAGCCATCCGATAAAAGGAGGGATGAGCAGATTAGTCTACCGGCGAGTTCCATCCACTTCCCCGGATAGAACGAACTTCGCGCACAGAGCATCGATGAACACCCGATCCTCAAGACGCGTAAACCAATCAGCTCGGAAGCCTTACGTCTCGATTTTCTTCATGATCAAGCGTATCTTGGACTTGAGTTGCTCGCGTTCCTGGCCTGAGACTTCATGATCCTTATACGAGATGAGAACCATGTGTTCGAAGAAGTCGATGAGCGCCTCGCGAAGGTCCGTCGAGATATGAGCGTGTTCGAGCTCGCGGATGACCTGGGTATACGAAGTGGCTTCGAGCTTGAACTGTTGTTTGACCGTCCGGAAGAGGTTATTCGCGAGCGCAAAGACGTTCTCAGAGGTTCCCTGACCCGAGAACATGTCCGCAAGCCGCGTTTCGGTACGCAACTGTTCGAGCTGGTCTTGGATCTTCACCTCCCAGACCCAGAGCCTACGAACGAAGAATCCGAGAAAGCCGGCAAAGAGCAGGAGCAGTGCGAGCAGGATCGCATCCATCCACGTCATATAGAGGGCCATCGGAACACCTATGACGAACAGGAAGAAAGGGGTTTAAATGGTTTTGCTGTCTGTTCAGTTCCACGCACCGCATGCTCCCATGCGTTTCTGGAGCCTCTTTCGGAGCTGCTGCGAATGTTGCTGGAGCCTCTCGCCGCGCAATTCCTCGCGCAACTCAGAGGCCCGATCGACATCTCCTTCGTGGTAGGCGCGTCGCATCTGGACGAACCGCTCGAAGTTCTCAGCATCGATGTTCGTGAGCACCCTGCCGCGCATCGGCAGGCCGTTCTCCTTGCGGATCGTACGCCACGACTCGAAATCGCCTTGCTCCATCGCTTCGACGAGCGCTTCGTGCACATCAGCATCATAGTTCGCTCCGTTTCCGTTCCCGAAGGCTGCTACGGCGAGCGATGCCATGCTGAGCACGAGCACGGCTCCCAGAGCTGTTGCGAATACCGTTGTTGTCTTCATGTGCTGTTCCTCCGTAGATCCCCTCGTTCGAGGTTCACCACACCCCTTCTTATGCCTGAAACCATACGTAACCTTTCGTGAAACCATCGTATCATCTCGTGAAACCATCGTCGTGAACCTCTTCTATGAGCGCAGCGAGCGCGGTGTGGAGCCGGATGACGCGCTGTTTGCCCGCAGCCGTACGGGTCACGATGCCCTTGCGTTCGAGATCCGAGATGACTCGGTGCGCCTTGACCTTCGTGAATCCCTTCATGGATGATACTTCCGATTGGAAGAGCGAACCCCGAGTCCTGAGAAGATCGAACACCTGGCGTTCTTGATCCGAGAGCATACCGCGCACGAGCGTGAGCACAGCCCGATCATCGCTCCGACTCTTGGATTGGTGCCCTTCGAGGAGGAAGTAGGCGATCGCACCCACAACCACGCCGAAAAAACCGAAGGCAGGCATCAGGAAAGAGCGTCCGAGCGTCGAGCGTCCGTTCACCTCATAGACGCGAGCGATGATCTGATCGTGCGTCATCGTCTCGAGTTCGAGCGGGTCGAGCCGGTTCGCCTCATCCATACGAGCCGCTATCACGAAGACGGTTATGAGAAGAAAGACGAACGAAGCGACCATCAATCCTGCAAGCACACGCCGAGCGAGCATACCATTGGTTGCGCTGATACGGCTTAAGAACGTTCCCTGTTCGCGCAGATGCTACGGGCATGAGAGTGCGACTACGAGGAATGTGGATCTACGTCGTTTCGTTAGGAATATACCATCCCGAATCGATCGCTGCTTCATAGGAGGCTCTGAGCACGTCTTGGACGTATTCGGGGAGAAGATGGAAGTGGGTGAACTCATCGGGAACGCCGATCAGCCGGAGCGACTCGTCGATCGTGACCGTGCCCTCACACTTCTCGCCTGTGCGCGTATCCCTGAAGTAGAATCTCAGCTTCTCAGCGCGCTCCTCAAGCGTAGCATCCGGTTGTCGAAAGATACCATAGGGGGACTGCGTGACGTTCAAAGATGTTAGATTCCACCCAAGTGTGCGTAGACGAAGAGTTCGAGGATCGAAATGAGGGCTATGAGGATGAGCACGTAGAAGGCGCTGTTGAGTTGGATAGCCGCTTCCTCGTACGTCGCATCGCGGAAGGCTTGGCGAAGGTCGTCTTGGCTGCCGATGTGGTATGCGGTTCCGTTCGTCGCTTCGGAGAGGGATTGGAGGCGTGAGAAGTTGAACTCGAGGCGATCGAACGTATCCCACAACTCTTCGGGGATGTCCGAGAGGTCGAACTCGCGCGTCTCTTCGGTTCCGATACCGAACGCATAGATACGAACGTTCAGGTTCTGGGCGAGACGGATGGTCGAAGGATCAACCGGTTGCGTTCCATCGGTGAAGAGGAGCACCGCGCGTTTGTTCGTAGAATCGTTGAGCATGTTCGTAGCGTATTGGATGGCGAAATCCGGAGACGTATCCGTCTGGTTGAGATCGACCTCCACACGAGCGATCTCGGAGCGGATATGCTCCTTGTTGAACGTCGGGTCTACCGTGGATCCGAGTTCGCGACTGTAGGATACGAGGCCCACACGGGTTCCGTTGGGAACGACTCTGAGCCAGTCGGTTGCGATGTTCTTAGCTGCTCCGAGCCTGCTCGGATTGAGATCCGTCTGGGTCATCGAAGGAGACGTGTCGAGCAAGAGGACGTAATCCGTATCAGCAGTCGGCTGGAACCGCGAGACCTGCACCGAATCCGTCGCGACGAGAAAGAGCAGGCTTACCACGAAGAGCTTGATGATCAAGATGCCCGGAGAGATGTGGAAGCGTTTGAAGCCGTGGACGCGTTCGAGCGTCTTGATGTTCCCGAAGCGCGACGCGCGCTTCTTACGCAGGAACGTGAAACTGTAGAAGGCGAGCGTGGTGAATACCAAGAGCAAGACGAGGAGCATGAGGTTCTCGAACGGATTGTACAGGTCGAGCACGAATCCTCCGAGTTGTGCGGTTACGATACGATCACCTCTTCGGATCCGAGGGCTTTGATGAACTCCTCAGCGAACTCTCCGAGCGTCGTGATCTCGAAGAAGAGCTGGTCGTAGCTGTGGAACGAATCGCGTATCAGATCGATCTGCCGGCGAGCGAGCAGTGCGTACTCCTCGCGCACGTGGTCCAAGTCCGTGAGGTACATCTTCTTGCCACCGGCATCCTGAAGGTACATGCGTCCCACACCTGGGGGGATCTCGTTATCCGAAGGATCACGGACCATGATACCATATACCTTCGTGAAGTGGCCTGAGAGTTCGGGCAAGAACCGTTCGGGATTCGTATCGATGAAATCCGATATCACAAAGACGATCGAATCCTCCGTGTAGTTACCGGTGAGGTTGAGCACGAGATTATCCCAGTCCTTCTCGCCACCATAGTTATCCGTGTTCGCGACCTCCGCCATGATCTTGGCGAAATCCGATGTCGGATCCGTAGCGAGCGAAACCTTCGAAGAGTTCATCACGAGCCCCACGTTATCCGACGCTTCGATCGCCGCGAACGTCAACGCTCCGGCCACGATCGCAGCATACTCGTTCTTGGTCATCGACGTCGTACCCAGAAGCATCGTATCCGAAACGTCGAGCACGATAATGATGTCGAAATGGCGTTCTTCCTTGAACGCGCGGATCTTGAGCTCTCCTCGTTTGGCGAAGATCTTCCAGTCGATACGACGCGGATCGGCACCGGGGTGGTACTCGCGGATACGGTCGAACTCAAGACCCTTACCCGATACGAGCTGGTAGTAGATGAGGCTGAGGCGGAAGTATTCGAGGAGCTTGACGGACTCGCGTACCGTCTCGCGCATGAGCGTTTCGAAATCGAACATGTTGACCGGAATGCTCGAATCATTCTTCTCCATGCGTTCCCTCAAAGAGTCGTGACCTTATGAAGGATCTCCTCGACGATGCGATCCGACTTGATACCGTGAGCCTTACCTTTGAAGTTGAGCGCGACGCGATGCCTCATGATCGGCTTCGCCACGAAATTCACATCGTCGGGCAAGACGTAGTTTCGGCCTTGCATGATCGCACGAGCCTTCGCACCGATACCGAGGTAGATCGACGCACGCGGACCAGCACCGTACTTGACGAACTGGTATCCTTCGATGTCCTTATTGATACCACGAGTGGCTTCTACGAGGTCGAGGATGTAGTCACGGATACGCTCAGAGAGGTACACGTTCTTCACGTTGCGCTGCATCTGCAAGAAGCGCTCTTTGGTGACGACCTTCTGGACCGCCTGCTTCTCGTACTTCTTCGTCGTAGCGTTCTCGGTGATGATGATCTTCTCATCTTTGCGCGACGGGTAGTCGAGATCGAGCTTGAACATGAACCTGTCGAGAACGGCCTCGGGAAGCTCGTACGTTCCCTTGTTCTCGAGCGGATTCTGTGTTGCGATGATGAGGAAGGGCGGGTCGAGGTCGAACTCCTCCTTGTCGATGTTGATCTTCTTCTCCTGCATCGCCTCCATGACCGCTGCGTGTGTCTTGGGAGGGGCACGGTTGATCTCGTCTGCGAGCACGAAATTCGCGAAGATCGGACCTTTGATAACAGTGAACTCCTGCGTCTTCGGATTGTAGATCTGACCTCCGATGACATCTGAAGGGAGCAGGTCGGGGATGAACTGGATACGGTTGAACTTCGTCCCGTCGACGACGTGCGTGAGCGTCTCTACGAGGAGCGACTTCGCAAGTCCAGGTACTCCTTCGAGGAGCGAATGGGAATCGCACATGAGGCACAAGAGCACCTGTTCGACGATCTCCTCCTGACCGATGAAGACCTTGTTGATCTCAGAGCGCATGGCATGGAGCGTCTCAGCATACTCTTCGACCACGGTCTCGGTGAGTACCTCTTCTCCGGAATCCGTGAACTGCGTAGCGCCCTTCGCGGCGTGCGGCTCGTACGGAGCATCAGGATTGCTGCCTACAGGTGGTGGAGAGGGTTGAACTGGTGGTGGTGTCGGCTGCGGCTCTGCCGGAGGGGTTGGTTCCTGTACCGGTTGTGTCGGCTGCTCGGGTTCGAACCTTATGTCGGCTTCCTTGAACATCTGCTTGTCCATCGAGACGGGTTGTGGAGGTTCAGGCGGTGCGACACGTGCAGGGTCATCTGGCTCAGAGCGGGATGGCTTCTTGTGGAAGAAGAACTTCTTGCGATCCGATTCGGAGTGTTCGACCCGGAACGGGTCCTCTGGAGCGTGGAGTCTCACGTACGTGCGCAGAACGCTGATCGCAGCTTCACGATTCTGTGTCTCTTCGAGAATATCGGCGAGTTGGGACTCGTGCAACGCCGTGCGGATCCACGACGCGAAATCGTTCTTGTACTCGTTACAATAGTGAGCATACGTAGTAGGATCCATCGATTCGAGCACGGATACGAGCTCTGAGATCGAATGCACCTGTCTTCCGTCGTGTAGTACGAATCCGCCTGCTGTCATGAGTATCACGTGAGGAGCCGCGACCCTGGAATCCCCGTGCAGACCAATCAGACATCCGTTTAAATATGTTGTTATGAGAATCGTCCGACGAGCCGACGCACGACATCAGAGACGAGCACCTCTTGTTCGGGTGCTTGGCTTACGAGCTGATAGGTCTCGAGTACCATCGCCATTTCATGAGCACTGCGGCATTCGCGCAGGAGCGCGGCGAGAAGCGGCTTTTTGAGCGAACTCTCAACCCAACTCGCGAAGTCGTTGCGCCCGTCGGTATGATGGGCGAAGACGTGTTCGTCCATATGGATGAGTGCGAGCTCGAACGAGTCGATATCGTCGAACGAACCGCCTGCGTGCATGTGGAACGCATCCGCCATACGACTCCTAAGCCGCTCGCCATTCAAATATGCTTTGCTGCCACCGGAAAGAAGGAACGCTTCATCGCGAACACAGAACCTGTGTATCGGTGTGCTGAGGAGAACACGCTCCGATAGATCTTAGCGTTCTGCGTCGAGGCCCCACAGATGCGCATGAGCGTGCTTCGCTGCGATTTCGCGTTCGTTCGCTTCCCAATCGTCTCTGAGCGTTCTATACTCCACTCTTCTTCCCTGTTCGTGTGCACGGTCGATCCCGAACTGCATCCCCGAAGAGATCCCGAGGTCCTGGTAGACTACGGTGACGACTCCGGGAAGCGCTTCGATCAGTTCTTTGCCGGCGATGATCCCCAGATCCCTCTCGTGCGGGACTTCGTCGTCGAGGATCCCTGGCTGGGTGTAGATGAGGTGTGACGCGAACGGGATCTCTTCGCGCAGCATGCTATCTCTCATGCACGCTCTTGCATAGAGGAGATTCCTTCTGATTTCCTCGTCGCTCCTTGCTGAGTAGGGCGTTTCGATGTCGACGAATCGAGCCATACGCTTTCGGATGACGGGAGTTCCTTAAGAATCTCTGCGTGATGATCCGACGTGATGGTTTCACCGAGCGAGAGCGCTTCGAGCAGAGCGTGCTCTGGTTATCGTCCGCGGCTGCGTACGAGCAACACCTGTGCGTGGATGCGCAGATCGTCGTTCGTCGGACGATAGCGGATCGAGCGTACCTGTGAGTGCGCCTTCTCGTACACGCGTGCCTTGCGGCGTTCCTTCTGCTCTGATGCGCGCTCTTTGACTGTTTCGATGCGTTTTTTGAGCTGTGCGATCTCCTTGTCGATCATCGCCATGCGTCGTTCGCGCTCTTGCATCTGTGCCGTACGCTTCTTGAGCTTCTGATCGGTGAGCACGCGCCTCATGGCTCGACGAGCGCGGTGGATCGTATGCTCGCGGTTGAGGCTCGAACGCTTGGTCCGAAGGGCTGAGATACGCGCCTTGAGATCGTCGATATCACGCCGGGCCTTCGCATCGATCTGACGCAAGAACGGCGTGAGCTCCTCAGAGAGGAAGCGGTGGTTCATATCCTCGACCTCCGAACGTGATGGTGATGCGAAGGCGGTGAGCTTGGACTCGTAGAACGTACCTGCGAGTTCGCGTTTCGCCTCGTGACGCGCATAGGTTACGGCCTTCATCACCGAACGCGCGTGCTTCTCGATCGAGATATCGGATGGAACGTACGTTGAGAACGTCTTGCCCTTCAGGTAGTTTCCGATCGGGATGAGACGACTCGTCATATCGAAGACGAACGGTCCTTGGATCGGAAGCTCGAGTCCGCGCAGCGGCTTGGGCGCTACGACAAGACGCAGGTGTGGCGTATACGACTGCGCAGGTCGCTCGGATATCTCGACCTTGAGCTGTACGTCATCAGCATGCTTCTTGACGAGTCCGATCAGATTCTTGATCTGCTTGTCCACCGAAGGCGCAAGGTGCTGCGTACGAGAAACCGTCGTGTGTTTCGCGCGTTTCGCATCGCGTACGATGTTCTTACCGGCGATACGCGAAGGCTCCGCTTTCCCTGCTCCGCTCTTGTTCGTGCCCCTTGTCGTCCGGCCCTTCGCACCCTTCGCGGACGTCTTCGCATCCTTCGAAGCCGCAGCGGACCGTGAAGGCTTGGGAAGCGGCTCTGCCGGTGCCGGTGCACCATCGTTCACCCATCCGACCTCGCGTTCGCTGAGCGGACCTTCGTGGAACGAGGCGAGCCAACGGCAGCGTAAGACGCTCATGCGATTGTCGACGGCATCGTTCACGACGAACCCTCCGGCCGTCAAGGCCGAGACCTCTTCGCGCAACTGTGAAGGAGGAAGGTCCATGGCGATCGCAACCTTCTCGATATCCATGCTCGTACGCAGGCGTCCGATGAAACGCGTTCCGATATTACCGAAGAGACGCGAATCGATATCACCAGGGTTCTGCGTCGCTACGACGATACCAAGACCGAAGGCCCGCGCCTGTCGTACGAGGAGTTCGAGGGCTCGCTTGGACGGCGGGCTCGCCGGCGGTGGTGGGAGAAGTCCTGCGAGTTCATCGATATAGAGCACGTAACGCAGCCTCGAAGAGCCTCCACGGCTGAGCAGTGCGCGATACAATTCACTCATGATACGCTCAGCGACGTACTGCTTATCAGACTGGCTCGTCGCCCAGCGAAGATCGAAGACCGAAAGCGTCTTTTTCGAGAGCATCGACTCCATATCGAGCGGATCACCGAGCGACCACGCGCGCTTGGCCGGAGACGAGATGATCGTATTGAGCTGAGCTGCGATACGCGTACGCTCCTTATCCGATACGACTTCTCCGACGCTCAGCGATCCGATACCATCGATCATCGGATCCTTGACGTGTGCGATGAGCGCAGGGATGTCAAGATCACGACCCTCATTCCACGAATGGAGTATGAGCGCTGCGATGAACGACTCGGCACGTTCTTCGAGCGACCCGCTGATCCCTGCAAGGGAGAGGAGCGAAGCGGCGATCGGCTCGACGAATCCTGCGGCTGCGATCGGATTGGACGCTGAGAGATGGGCGAACCGCTTGGGCGCTGAGAGATCAGGCGTGAGATTCACCGCACGCCCCACTTGTGATTTTGGCGTGTAGACCGTCGTCGTAACCTTCGTGAGCGAATCCACAAGTCCTGATGGGATGTTCGCTTGGCGGTAGTGGTCGCGCACTTTGAGCGCGCGAGACGTAGTGAGCTTGCCGTACGGACGGAAGTCGAAGTCCTTATGCACCACCCCGAGCGAGCCGAGATCACCCTTCGGATCGATGGCGATCACCGGAACGCCCGAGGCGAGGGCTTCTTCGATGAGGACTTTGCCCATCACCGTCTTGCCCGAACCCGTCGTCCCGAGGATCGCCGCATGCCGTGTGAGTTTAGAGAGTTCGTACGAGAAGCGCTTCGAGTTCGCTTCACCGAGGAATGCGCGTACCATAGGCTTTGAGCATACCACTCCTATAAGAAGCGTGCGTATGAGTTCTTAACGAGCCGTTGAGCATCTGTGCGTGGTCGTAGCGTGTCGCTGCGAGCGAGTGGTATGGATGCAGCGATCTACAGACACCGCTGTCTAAGGATCGATCGGTTCACTGATACCACGGTCCATGGATGCGCAAGAAGCTCTGCGGATGATACCCAAACGTTATAACCTGAGCGTGCTCTAGAACCGTATGGGCTCGTCAGTCGTAAATCGGGGTGTGCGCGTCGCGTTGCTTCTCCTCATCGCAGGAGCCGCCGTGCTCGTCTACTACTCCGAGCCAGAGCCGACCGGACTCGTAGCTTCTGTGGATCCAGCACTCGTCGAAACCCTCGAAGCAGAAGACGAGGTACGCGTCGTCATCACGTACCGCGAAAACGCACGTGATCGAGGAATGCGAATCATGAGTGAGCGGCTTCCTCGCGCTTTCGCGTCGCGGTTCGAAGCACGGATGGTCACCCGCTCGCAGCTCGAACAGCTCAGCAAGGACCCTGGGATCGAGAGCATCTTCGAAGATGTACGCGTGAGCACCATGCTCTCGACGAGTCGCGAGATCATCAACACGAGCGCCGTATGGGATCTGGGTTTTGAGGGCGTCACCCTCTCGGGAGCCGGAAGCACGGTGTGCGTGATCGACAGCGGCGTCGACTATACGCATCCGTCGCTCGGAGGATGTACGAGCGCCGAGTTCCTCGCAGGCGAGTGTAGTAAAGTCATCGGAGGATACGACTTCGTCAACGATGACGATGACCCGTGGGATGATGAGGGTCACGGAACCCACGTCGCCGGCATCATCGCCGCGAACGGATCCGTCACGGGAGTGGCTCCCGGAGCGAAGATCATCGCGATCAAATCCCTCGATGAGAACGGCGATGGCTTCATCTCGGACGCGATGCACGGCGTCGAATGGTGTACGACGTACAAAGACGAGTACAACATCTCAGTCATCAGTATGAGTCTTGGAACCGGACAGCGGTTCATGAGCCCATGTGATGGATGGGTGTCTTCATGGGTCGCCACGATCAATGATGCGGTCGCTCAGAACATCAGCGTTGTATCAGCGACGGGAAACACCGGTTCGAACTCGAGCATCTCATTCCCTGCGTGCGCGAGCAATTCGATGCGCGTAGGCGCAACGCTCTCGAACGACGCGATCACAGCATTCACGAATCGCGCAGCAACATTCGACGACATCATCCTCGCTCCCGGCGTGCTTATCAGCTCGACCGTGCCCGGCGGCATACAGAGCAAGTCGGGAACGAGCATGGCAACACCGCACGTATCCGGAGCCCTTGCGCTTCTCGACGAATACGTGCGTTGGCAGAATCTGAGCGTGACGCCTGCAGAAGCGCTCTACACACTCATCGCAACCGGTGTACCCGTCTACGACAGCGCCTCGGATACAACGTACCATCGGATCGACGCATTCGGACTCGTATCAGCGTTCGATACGTTCTCGCCAGCCATACTCCTCGAGTATGATAGCACGCCCGAACCCGATTCCGATTGGACGTTCGAGTGGAGCATCACAACAGGAGGAGAACTCGATACGACACGAGTGAACCTTACGACACCGAACGAGACGATCATCCGCAGCGAACCGACAGGAACCCTCACGGTCGAGAACCTCACCGCAGGCATGTACACGATCACAGTATATGCGAACACGACGAGCGGCACAGAATCGCACGTCACCGAAACGTTCCACGCTCGATACGAATCCTTATTCGACGTTACGATCAACGGCAACGCTTCGAACCTGACACACGTGGGAGTTGTCAACGCAACGATCCATGCGAACCTGACGAGCGGATCCATCATAGAACTCTTCATCGACGACGTGTTCATCAACGCCTCGAATACGACGATCAACCACACCGAAGCATTCATGGCACCCGGTTCGTACTCGGTTCGGGTCAGACACGATGAGACTGAGACACACGGATCTGCTGAACAGGAATATACGATCACGATCATCGACCCCTCACCCTTCATCACGAGCCGCAGCCAAGAAGATGGTGGCGTATCGGTCCTCGAGAACGAAACGATCACCTTCTCCGTCGAAGCCTTCGACCCGTACGAAGAAGGACTCAACTATACGTGGACGCTCAACGGAACACCGCTCGGGAACGAGTCGAACGTCACGATCGATGGCATGGACCTCGACCCTGCTCTCTACGAGGTGCGCGTGGTAGTCGCCAACCAGGATTCGAACGTAACAGAATCGTGGGACCTCACCATAGAAGCTGTGGGGCCGATCGTCCAAGCACATCCACAGCCGGGAACGATCGAACTCGAACACAACGAAACACGCACGTTCAGTGCGAACGCGAGCGACGTCAAAGGACGAACCGTCACGTTCGACTGGACGTTCACGACCACGAGCGCACAATCCTATGATTCGCCGATCACGATCACCGAAAGAGGAACCTACAGCGGATCGTGGGAGAGCACCGACCCGGACGTTGCTGCCGTAACGATCGCAACAAGCGAGCCCGTAACCATCGAGAACTCGAGAACGAGAAGCGTCGCAACCCACATCTACTCGCCACCGGAATACGTCGCTAACGTAACGGTACGAAACGTCGAAGGCATCGGCGTGAGACCCGAACAGGCAGGAAGGTACCCTGGGCGGTTCATCGCCCTCGACAGCTACACGTACCTGCTCCTCGAACACTCACACCTCGAGAACACGAGCGGAGTCTACCTGCACATGCACCCTTCAACCCACGGAGGAACCGTACAGATCCTCAAGAACACGGTGCGCAACATCGACGGACGCATATCCGATGGGAGTGGAGGGTTCTCAGGAGTCCACTACGTCCAATTCGTCCAATTCGACCAGAGCAGGAACATGACGAACACCCGAGTCGCATGGAACCAGGTCATCAACGAGCCGTACGAGAGCTTCGTCGAAGACATCGTCAGCCTCTACCGAACCTCGGGAAGAACAGGTGATCCGATCCGGATACACGACAACTACTTCCAAGGAGCCTACCCGCTCGACCCCGAACACGGATCGTACTCGGGTGGTGGGATCATGCTCGGAGACGGAACGAGCGAGAACCGATACCTCCACGCATACAACAATCACGTCGTATCGACGAGCAACTATGGCATCGCGATCAGCGCAGGAGCACACAACCGCATCGAGAACAACACGATCATCTCATGCGGATACGTGACGAACCCCGAAGGAGACCTGGTGTTCGTCGACTCGCAGAACGTCGGAGCATACATCTGGAACCTGCACGCAAGCGCAGACTTCGAGAACAACAGCGGACGCGGGAACGCGATCGGATGGATGAGCACGCCAACCGTTCGAAACAACTGGTGGACTCCTGACGCAACCTCATGGACCGATAACACGGCGCTCTTCGGATCAGACCCTGTGCCGTGCAGCGCCGAAGAAGACGAATACGACGTATGGCTCGACAAAGTCTCCCAAGCAGGACACCTCATCGGACCCTTCCCGACCACGGGATCACAGAGCGAATTCCTCTTCAACGCGTTTGAGAGCGGAACGCTCGTACTGAGCGCAACCAACAGCCTTGCGGAAACAGACGTCGCGTGGGATATCATCGTATCGCCCGAACCCGTACCGCTCGAAACCACGAGCACCATCCCTGCTCAAACATGGAATCAAGGGTCGAGTCGGACGATCGATCTTCTCTCGTACTTCACCACTGCGAACGATGTTTCGTTCTCGCTCAACACGACTCTTCCCGTCACGATGACCATCAGCGGCTCGAGCGCAACGCTGAACGCTCCAAGCGCGTATTCGGGAAGCGGAACCGCACGGATCGTAGCAGAACGCGATGGTGTGACGGTAGAGAGCAACGAATTCACCATCGAAATCACGCAGCCGAGCACGGGTGGTGCTCCGAGCGGTGGGGGTGGAGGAGGTGGCGGTGGCATGGCGACGACGAGCGAACCGCACGAACCCGATCGAGAACCCGAATCCGAACCGGTCGACGTCGTGAGCGTTGAGCGCGCCGGATCATTCGAGCGTATCGAAGCGCGATTGTCCACTCCGCGTATCGAACCGCGTATCGAGATCCGAGAACTCGCACAGGTGCCTGAACACGTCGAACCGTTCCGTGGTCGCACGTATGAGATCGCCGAAATCCGTGTTGAAGAAGCGGGCGAGGTCGAATTCTCTTTCAGGGTTCCCGCTGTGTGGATCGAAACCGAAGGAGTACATCCTGATGCTATAGGCCTGTATAGGTTCGCTACTGGCTGGGAGTTGCTTGAAACTGAGATGGTTCGGTTTTCGGAGGGGTTCTACTATTATGTGGCTGTTGCACCGGGACTGAGTGTGTTCGTCATAGGGGTCGCCGAAGAACGGATTGGAGCTGTCGTTGACATGCCGCTCGTTGATCTGCCGTTGCCCGAAGAACCGCGACCGATCGAAGACGAGCCGGTGTCGCTCGTGCTCCTCATCGCATCACTCGCACTCGTTATGTTTGTCCTTTTTGCGGGACGAAAATATTCTGTTTTCTCGTCGTGATACTCACCATTAGTGGTCACATCCGGGCAAGGTTTATAACTGTGGGTGCGCTTCCAAGGCGTTATGCGTTTGAACGCACAGTTGGGGGGTACGTTTCAGTCTTTGCTGGTTCTCGTATGCCCCGAAGTATCGGACTACCCCAACAGCCCGGTACACGAATCGATTCCTGATCATCATGATCATCAATCAGTTCCCATTTGTATATGGAGGAAACAACAATGGTAGAACATACAAGAGTAACGCGCTTCACGGCCGCACTGCTCGCTCTGCTTCTCGTCGCAACCGCGGTGAGCGCAGAGGGATCGCGCCGCTCGCACATACCGCGACGGTCGAGCTCAGCCCCGAGTGGTCGCAGCCCGATGAAGTGATCGATTATACGTTCAAAATAACGAACGAAGCTGATTCAGACCCCATCCAACAGGTCTGGATCTACAAGAATCCTCTTTACGAGGATTTCGTGTGTGATCCAATAACCGGATGGAACTTGAACTACCACAACGTGTACCAACCAGGAACGAACCAGATCGTCACCGATGCGTGCCAGTGGGTCGCACAAGCAGGACTCACCGACGGTTTCGATGACGATACGAGCAAGGACTTCACCTTCACCGCTAAGACTCCTGCGGGTGCCGGAGATGTGTGTGAGTTGAAGTGGTATGTTCAGACGGTCGACACGTATCCCGGTGAGATTGGCGGAGACGCTAACATGAACCACGGTTTCACGAGCATCGATGTGACGCCGCCTGTGATCACGACCGAGCTCTTCGGAACGAACGTGACCCACAACGGTGATCTCTATGTTCACCCCAGCGATTCGTACGTTGAAATAACGGCGAACGACGTCGCTGATGTCGACTGCCAGAGCGGCATCGACTACTGTGACTGGACGCTCTACCGAAACGGCGAAGTCGAAGACAGCGGAACCGAATACGGTAGTGGCGAGCCCTCGATCACGTGGAACGTCTACTTCGACCGTGACTCCGATCACGAGCTCGTCGTCGACTGCTGGGATGTCGCCGGTAACCAAGCGGACCAGGTCACTGAAGAGTACATCGTTGATGGAACCGCGCCCGTAACGAGCTGGTCCCACGACGGTCCGCTCTACCAAGGCACCTACCAGTCCGGAACGCTCCGCGACGCATGGTACGCCAACGGTGGTACGACATTCACCCTGAGCGCAGAGGACAACAAGTTCGATGCATCAGGTGTCACGACGCAATACCGCCTCCACTACTTCGATGATCCGGCGGACTACCACGAGTGCTTCGATCATGAGAACGCACTCAACCCTCTCGGAAACGGTCACGTTGCCGGACCCTACGATGGCGACTGGATCGAATACGAAGGAGAGACGATCGGCGGATTCAACGAGAGCTGCAACGTCATCGAGTTCAAGAGCTACGACAAGCTCCAGAACCACGAGAACGTTCAGTACCTCCGATTCTTTGTCGACAAGACTCCTCCGGAGCTCACGAAGACCGTAGAGGATGCGATCCCGCACCTGTGCGATCTCGACCGTGAGGATGTTGTGGACACCTGGACTGGTGCTGACTTTAGTGTTGGCAACAAGGACGACTTCGACCTAACAATGACACGTACCTTCACCTGTGAAGGCGTCACGATTGATGTTGAACTCGGTCTAGACAAAACGGAAGATGATGTGACTGCAAGCGGCATCCAAGTCGTTCTCACGAACGGTGCTGAGCCCATCGGTCTCGTTGGTATAAACGATGCTGAGTTTGGCGGTGTTCCATACATTAAGGAATGGGATAATGGTTGGGGAGATGCCGAAGCCCTTCCTCCAGGAGTAACCGTTACCGGCGTTGCTGGAGGCACTGATTTCAGTATTTCGGTTGACCTAGCTGTTCTCAATGCGATTCTTGGCGATACAAGTACGCTTGGTTGGGCTGTCAATGCTGAAGCTGATTGGAAGGACACAGCTGGCAGCAGCCAGAAGCACTTCCCGGCTGACTGGACGCGCTGGACCGCGAACGGAGCATACCACGAGACGCTCAACTTCTTCGGTACCACCGACACGGTCGTCACGCTCGTCTGTGAAGACGTCGGACCCCACCCGTCAGGAGGGGAAGTAGTCCACTGGGCACTCCACCGCACGGAAGATGGAGAGACTTGGGAACAGGTTGACGGAGGCGTCACGCGGAACCAAGACACCGTCACGTTCGATCAGACGAGCCTGCACAGGCTCTCTGCGTGGTGCATCGATGCTGTCGATAAGATGAGCGAGCAGGACGTCGAATACTTCAAGATCGACGATGAAGCTCCGGTTCTCACCAAGACGCTTGTCGGACCGCACGATGGACCCGACTGCCCTGCAGGAACCGACCAAGTCCCCGATAACGGAGACATGGAAGCTGAGTGCTACCTCAAGATGGGAGAGACCGAAGTACACCTCTCGGTCGAAGACTTCATGGAAGGAGACGCAGCAGTCCACTACTCTGGCGGTGCCTACTGTACGTACACGATCAAGTACGATGGTGTCTACGAACACTATGACGGTGGTTACTTCGACGAAGACAACCCCGCAGTCATCGTATTCGAGTACGACAGCGAGCACATCCTCTCGGTAACGTGCAAAGACCTGCTCGGAAACACCATGAGTGATGTCGAACGCTTCCTCGTCGACGGCACGCCGCCGGTTACCGACAAGGACTACGGACAACCCATGGTCTTTGACGGAACGTACCGCTGGATTACCTCTAGCACCCCGATCACCCTCGAAGCAGATGATGAGAAGATCGGAGTCGCTTACATCAACTATAGTGTTGAATGGGTAAGCGATGATGTGTGTGAAGCCTATCCGGATGTGGTAGGGCCCGTTGCTGACGTATCTGGTGGAACGTTTGAGTTTAAGTCCACTAATGAGGAAAACATAGGTACTAATAGACCGCATGTGGTTATGTTGGATGCAAACTCGACACATGTAGTCCTTGAAGTCAATTATGGAGGTCCTCTGATGTCTTGCTTTGAGGTCAGACCTGATGGAGATACAAGTCTGTCAAGCGGTTCTAACCCTTGGTATGATATTCCGGACTACTACAACACAGCTCCGCACTTTACCTGCCTTACAGGTCCGGACTCTGCGATTTTGGAAGTTGAGGCAGATGGTTATGTGGAAGTTCGTGTTTCTGTTGGTGCAGAAAGCGACTGGTACTTTGATTGGGTTCGGTTTGATGTGGCTCCGGAGTGGACTATGGTCGAGGGAGAATCGGTCGAGTTCACCATCGACGAGACGAGCTGCCATGTGATCCGCTACTTCGCGGTCGACAAGTTCGGTCACGAAGAAGAGATGCAGCAGCAGTTTGTCATGGTCGACAACCAGGCACCCAATGGAACCAAGATTGTCGGCGAGCCGAAGATCGTTGTTGAAGACGAGATCTGCATCGTCGATGATGCGCCCGGATCGGGAGCTGGTTTCGATGGACAGACGGGAGAATCCTCGTATGGTTCGCCCTACATCGTCTGCCGCGCTGACACTGAGACCGCATGGGTTTCGGCGAACAGCGGAGGTCAGTATGATGCCTTGAACATCTGCAACTCGCTCGGCTACACGTACCTCGCCGACTGGGGTGGAACGTGTGGAACCGTGTGCGGATACTGCGGAAGCGGGGGTCTCGAACACTACGACGGTACCGGATACACCAATGAGAACTTTCTCAGCACTACTGTGACCTGGCTCTGCTCGAACACCGCACCGGTCGCCTCCGGAAGCGTAGAGGTAGACGAAGCGCTCGCTGGTACCGCTGATGGCATCACACCAGATGCGATCGCAAGCCTCGAAGCCTCTCCCGAGTATAACGGTGAGAACGGCAACGGTGGCAGCACCGAGCCGGGAAGCGTCTGCTTCGACTACTACACGTACGTCACGCAAGACACTCCGATCACCCTGAGCTGTGAGGATGTCATGCCCCACCCGGTCGGTGGCGAAGTGATCGGCTTCAAGGTCTACAACGACGGAGAAGACATCACGGAGAGCTACTGCAACCTGGGTCGCGAAGAATGCGACGGTGACTTCTGCGAGAAGGTCGTCGAGTTCCCGGGCTTTGGTATGGAGTACGATGGTGAGTACTGCCTCGTAACCGGAATGATGCTCCGTGAAGCAGAACTCCTGGCGAAGGGCTTTGCAGGCGTCAGCTACGAGTTCGACTTCAACGAGGACTCGGAGCACGTGCTCAAGTGGTACTGTGAAGACGCACTCGGCAACCGCAAGGACATGGCAGACCAGTTCTACTATGTCGAAACGGTACCGCCTGTGACCGAACTCGAGATCACCGGACCCCAGTACACTGCGGACGGTGTGACCTGGACGGACACAGAGACGCGCTATGAACTCGACGCGTACGATCCCGAACCGCACCCGAGCGGAGTGAACCGGACGTACTATGCGTGGGCACTCGTAGATGATGCGTACTGCTGGGGAGAAGCAACGATGGAGGACGTTGGAACGTGCCTGCTCGTAGACACCGCCCATGAGTACAGCGCAGAAACCCCCTACGACGAAGACCTCGAAGTCGAGGTTCTCTACGGAACCGATGGTATGGTGACCTTCACCGCAACGACGCCCATCACGTTCGTCGACGGGAGCCAGGACAACGTCGCCTTCACGTTCGACGCGAACAACGATGGCGAAGCCAACTTCCAGATGTCGTACCACGCAGATCAGGGAAGCCACTACGATGGCGACTACTGGGGTTACCGAGAAGTCGTTGGCGGAAGTTGGACGTCGTGGATGGTACTGCCCACGTGGGTCAGTGTCTCGGAGAGCGGAATGGACACGTTCAGCGTGACCTTCGACCTCGACCACCTCGGTGGCTGTGGAGCTGACTACCGTTTCGGCGTTGCCGGATGGGGAGTGAGCACGCAGATAACGCCTGGCCAGAACGTTCCCTTCTCCTTCCCGGAGACCTTCAGCTGGGGACCGAACTGGGTTGAGAGCGACGACTACCACGCAGAGAGCGCGCCGGTAGACTTCGCAGTCTACGAAGGGGAATTCGACATCCCGGAGGAGTCGTGCCACGCAATCGCGTTCTACAGTGTCGACAACCTCGGGAACACCGAGAACGTCAGCACCGAATACGTGTTCGTGGACAAGACGCCACCGATCATCGAGAAGAGCTACGAAGGACCGTTCCACGTCGTGAGCGACCGCTACTCGGACGAGTACGGCTATGGCTTCACGATGTCCAAGTACATCCACCCGGACAACACCCTCATCCACCTGTGGGCTGAGGATGCTTGGCCGCACCCGAGCGGACTCGCCAAGGCTGAGTACCGCATCACGCAGGTCGCGGACGAGTACTGTGTCCAGGGAGAGTACTGGGAGTGGGACAATGGTGTTGGACCGCGCGAGTACGTCGAGCCTGAGCCCGTGAACGTCGAGTGCGACGCTGAAGGCGAAGGTGACTGGACCGAGTTCGACGGCTACGTCAACGTGACCGTCGGACAGGAATCGTGCCACGTCATCGAGGTACGCGCCTGGGACAACGTCGAGAAGTACAGCGAGCACACGCAGTGTGTATTCGTCGACGGAACACCGCCGGAGACGAATAAGCTCGTTGGCAAACCGAGTAGCAACATGGCTAAATTGGACATCGAACTCGGAGAGGCATACTTCGGACCAGAGAGCGGCTTCGAACACGCGCCGTTCCTCAACGAAACGTTCTGCGCCAAGGACCCGATGAACTGCCTCGAAGTGACGTTGCACACGCCGATCCAGTTGCGCTGTGAAGACCCCGAACCGCACCCGAGTGGAATCGCAGGAGTGTACTTCATGGTGCACCGCAACGGTGATAGCATGACCGAAGACTACTGCGGTGACGGTGTTGTCAACGACGACGGCTATTGTTATGTTGAAGGTGGGCACGAGGGCTTCTTCCAGTTCAGCAATCTGAGCTGGCACAGGCTCGAGTACTACTGTGTCGATAACGTCGGAAACGTCGGTGAATCCGATGTGGAATACTTCAAGGTGGATGGTGTGGCCTTCAATCTTACCATCAACAAGAAGTGGAATCTCGTGTCGACACCGGTGTTCCTGCGGGAAGATGCGCTCGATGCTATCTTCGCCGAGCACGGTGATAAGATTGTTTCGGTTTGGGCGTACGATCCGTACGACGGATGGCTTGTCTACTCGCCGAATGCTCCGAGCACCTTGGACACGATGGAGCCTGGTTCAGGGTATTGGATTTTGGCAACAGAAGACTTCGAGCTCGTTGTTGGTGGTAGTCTCCTGAGGCCTGGACCGCAGCCGTTGCCTGGTAAACTGATTAAAGGTGGATGGAATCTTATCGGATACCTTCCTGGTAGGGATGGTGCTCTTGTAGCGGGTAGTGATCCGGTTCTGTCGTACAGTGGTCCTGCTGGTGCAGGTAAGGAAGTACACTGTGCGCTTGAATCGATAGCGACCGACTACTTGCAGGTTATCTCTTCGTCTCTGTGGACGTACTGGGAGCCTGACAGCTCAGCGCCATGGCACCCGCTTGACCAGTGGACTGATAGGATGGATCCAGGAGCCGGTTACTGGTATTACTACCAGACCCAACTTGAAGACGCAATGTATGTTCCGCCATCGAACATATGTTCGGACATCGTATCGTAAGGAGGGAAGCCGCAGAAAACGTTTCAAACCAATTTACAGTACTCATAACACTTTTAAACCACTTTTAGTAACTACTTTGTTATGATGACAGGTGACCACATGGGAACGCGCATGATTTTCACATTACTAATGATCCTAGCACTATCGGCGGTTGCCGTAGCAGCAGACGCTCCGGCCCCCATTCCAAGAGGCCTGATCCTCCCTACAGAACCGCACCAGTTCTTCGGAAGCATCACGATTAACGGAGAGCCTGCGCCGAACAATCTGATTGTCGAAGCCTATGTCGGTGTCGGACCCGCGCTCGACGGAACGCCAGCTGGACGAGGATCGGCTACGCGTAACGGTGGCTACGGCTACTCGCCGTACATCATGATGGTTGTGCCACAGTCAACTGGCAATACGATATATTTCTATCTTGTCGGTGATGATGGACGCCACTATGAGCTCGGAACGCACCCATATGAGAAGTTTGGCATAACCCAGCTTGACTTCTCCATCTCATGCGACACGTGCGTATCGACGACGAGCACACCGAGCACCGGATCGGGCGGTTCAGCTACCGGAACGGGTGGTGGATCAGGTGGGTCTGGAGGTGGCTTGGGTGGATTCACCGGCGGCACCGGAGGAACAACGTCAGACGCTGGTAGCGACGATACCGCTGGAACAACGGACGTATGCGTACCCGACTGGCGCTGCAGCGAATGGACCGCATGCACAGAGAACGTCCGCCACCGCGTCTGCGTCGATCGCAACGATTGTGGCATCGAAGACGACATGCCATCTCAACGCGAGAGCTGCGGTCAAACCGACGAAGAGGTACTGACCGGAACGACCGTGCAGGAACCCGCTCAGGGCACCTTCCTCACCGGACTCGTAACCGGAGCGAGCGGCCTCGGAGCGCTCTTCTTCCTCGTAGCGCTCGGACTGTTCGTCGCAGCGCTCGTCTGGAAACGCAAGAGATAGTCTCTTCAAAACGTTTTCAATCCGTTTCCAGGTCACGGGGGAACCTATGGAACGCACGATAATCATACTGTCCATCGTACTGCTTGCTATAGCTTCGGCTGCCGCAACACCAGTCCGTGAGAGCGCGGTCAAAAGCTGTCTCGGACCGGGAACGCTCTACATGTATGAGACTTCAGACCCGTACAACACGGGGTCCTCGTCCGCTCGTCAGCTCCTTTCGTTGCGCTTCTACGTCCAGTTCAAACGAGACGAGCTCGCCTCTGAGGCTCACACGCCGCTCGCCGTCATCGCTCATATTCACCAGCCATACTACTGATGGAGACTTCTGGCTTTCACAAGAATCTAAGAGCGTACCGTACGTTCTGGTCGACGAGATCGATGACATTGATTGGATGATCCGCATCTACGAAGCGAACGTTACGCCTGGAGCGCTCGTGAATTTCACCTCGATGCGCAGTGTTGCCGACTCCCACCAAGGATTCCTCTCGTACGATTCGAACAAAGGATTCTTCAACGGACCACTCACATCGGTCAAAGACGGAACAGACACGTATGACGTCTACCTCAAGTCGAGTTCGCTGCTCAACTCAGGAGCATACTCATTCATACTTTTCAACAAGTATGCTAGGCATGAGAGCGGCGACCCTGACGATCGGCTCGTGAATATCACGATCGGCAGAAACGACTACCTCTACAGGGCTCCGTTCCCCGATGGTATTGAAGGACTCGTACGACACCATCAAGCCGTGCCGCACGACGGATATTACACTGTCTCGATCACAAGTGAGGATCCGGTCTACTACTATCCGTTCAGCTGCCCCGAGCCAGGACCGTGCGCAGACAACCGGTATTGTACGCAGACCCAAACCTTCTGGGGTGATACGGAACTGCTCGGTGACGCATGGCTCCAAGCCGTAGGAGGAGAACTCGTGATCGGAACCGGATACACGATGACGTTCACAGGACCATACCACGTCGAACAGTATCTCCCCAATGGTGGACCCGCAACCGTGCTCGAAGACAACCACACCAACCCTCTCTTAGCAGGTGGTGTTCTCGGAGGACAACTCACCGCTCTGCAGCTCAACATCCTCTTTTCAGAAGCAGGCATCGGACTCACAGGCGAATCGTCCTACATCACCGATCATATCATCACCCGGGGAGCGTTCGAAGGCATGAGTGTCGGCGAATTCCGAGACCTCGCTTTCGAAGTCTTCGGAGGAGAAGACATCCCTGTAGGGAAAACCCTCTCGGACTTCGTAGGCACCGCTGACTCGATCAACAACAATCACAAGGACTGTCGCGTAGGCGAAGGATACCTCGCCCCATACTGCGCTCAGATTCAACGAACAACGATATGCACGGACTCTGACGGCACGTGGATCAGCAGTGAATACGGTTGGACGTTCACACCCCTCTTAGAGAACTTCTCAACAAGCGAACTCGAAGAAGTGCTTGATCACGATAACCGCACGAACGTGAGAGACTGGTATTACTACTCGCCTAAGCTTCCCAAGACAGGAGCTGTGGGGCTCTCATGTATGAGCGCGACATGATAAGGTTCAGATACCATGAAACCGAAGGCGACGATCGTCATACCCACGCTCAACGAAGCCGACAATATCACGTCGCTCATCGAACGCATCGAACGCGTACGCGAACGCACCGCATACGACGTCCACGTACAAGTCACCGATGCCTCGAGCCCTGACGGAACCGGACGCATCGTAGAGGATATCGCACGCACGAAGCCTTGGGTATCGCTCTACACCCGTGCACCCGGAGGAGGACTCGGAGACGTCTACAAAGACGGCATGCGACATGCGCTGAGAAACGGAGCCGACGTCGTCTTCGAGATGGACGCAGATCACTCACACGACCCCGAACGCATACCCGCCATGCTCGAAGCCCTCGAAGAGGCGGACTTCGTCATCGGAAGCCGCTACGTGAAAGGAGGACAGCTCCCCGAACACTGGCCGCTCAAACGACGCGTCATCAGTGCACTCTCAAATCTGGGAGCGAGAAGCGTACTCGGACTCAAAGCCAAGGACTGCAGCGGAGGATTCCGGGCGATCAGACGAGACGTCATCGAACGAGCGGATCTCGACACGCTCAAAGGTTCGGGGTATGGATTCCAGATCAGCCTCCTCTACCGAGCGAGCAAGCTCGGATATCGGATCAGAGAAGTACCCATCGCATTCGAGGATCGTACGAGCGGAGAGAGCAAGATGCGACTCGCGGATATGACCGAGATGGCATGGCTCGTATGCAGCCTCAGATTCAGCAAGGTGCCCCGATGAACATCGCACGCATCGTACGGTTCGGACTCGTCGGAGGAAGTGGCATCATCGTCAATATGGGTGTGCTCGCCCTGCTCTACACCGTATTCTCGTTACCGCTCTGGCTCGCGAGCGCGCTCGCCATACAATCAGCGATCATCACGAACTTCATAGGCCACCACCACTATACGTTCAGAGGAACGAACGGCTCGATGACCAAACGGTTCCTCACCTTCGAATCGATCAGTATCACAACCGCACTCGTATCATGGGCTACGCTCAACGCACTCGCATTCGTATTCGGCGTACATCCATGGTGGATTGTCTACGCATACAACTTCCTCTCGATCGCACTTGGATTCTCGCTCAACTACGTGTTCAACACGACGTATACGTGGTGCGACCACCACGTCAGCTGAGCCTTGAGGAACACCCGGCATCGGGTCAACGCTCGCCCAGACAAGCTTTATAACTTCTCTACGTCGTGAGCGCATATGCTCCGCGGACTCGTACGCATGCTCTTCCCCAGACCACAGGGAACACCAGCATCGAACCTGCGCGAGCTCGTATTCGGATACAACGACGGACTCGTAACCACATTCACTGTCGTAGTAGGATTCACCGGAGCAGCACTGAGCCACTCGATCATCATCATCGCAGCGCTCATCACCGCCGTAGCAGACGGCTTATCGATGGCGTTCGGAGCATACCTCTCGACCAAGAGCGAACGCGAACAGTACGAAGCGGAACTCGCATCGGAGACCGAACGCATCAGAACCGACCCGGAACCCGAACGCGAAGCGCTCAGAGAACACCTCGAAGGATACGGACTCGACCGGAGGACCGTTACGAGAAGCGTGAACCTCATCACCACAGACGAAGAACGATGGGCACGGATCATCGTACGCGATCTGCGCGGACTCGAACCCAACCCGACGCACAGCCCGCTCAGAGACTCGACGACGATGTTCTTCGCATTCCTCTTCGGAAGCCTCATACCCATCATACCGTTCCTCATCGGAGCACACAACCCGTTCGTCATCAGCGTCACGCTCTCGATCGCATCAGCATTCGCCGTAGGAGCATACAAGACCGTCGTCACCAAACGCAACTGGATCTCATCAGGAACCGAAACCATGGCGATCGCGATCCTGCTCATGATCGTATCCTACGCACTCGGCGTAGTGATCGGCGGTATCGTATGAGTATTCGCAGAGAGATCGATAGTATGGACCATTACTTCTCTTGTCGTAGTTGGAAGTGAACGTATTCTATTGGATGAGTGCTTCGTTCGGAACGTCACAATGCCATGTACGGATCCGTTCGTACAATCATCGGATACGCCAACAGATCTCAACACACGAGTATACCCTCAGTACTGAATCCGGATCTGGGTACCGTCACGAGACACGTGAACATAATAGTCAGTGGTCTCCTTATCAACAGTAACCCGCTTGCCACTCTCACAAGAGAAGCCTTCGAATACGAACCTTCTCGAGGAGAAGTCCTCCATTTCGGGCCGCCACACAGCCGAGACCGCAACATACCATCGATACCTGATCGTGCCTGAGCTACCGGTTTCCCAGCGAGATACGATCATATCATCACAATAGTACTTCTCAGGATACTGTCCTCTATACCTGCCTTGGTAGCAGTTGCGGAAATCGCTCTCGATCCTCCAAACGGACGTATCGATCAAACGGTTAAGCGCAGGCCCGACCGTCTGAGGGTTGAGAGCCATCTCAGAAACCACCGGGGGTTCGAAGGTTTGCGGTGTCGGACACACCTGTCGGTTCTCCGACGCTTCGAACGCACTCGGCGGATCGATCGTTCGTGCGATCGGCCAGAGATGTGGCGAATCGAGATGAGACACGATAAGGACCGCCAATAGGATGATGATCAACCAATGAACCGAGTTGCGCTTCACGTTGAGTTTTCGCACGATCGAAACCACACCGGAAAGAGCGAACCCCGCAGCCAGAGAGGAGAACACCATGGTCTGAATGGCAAATGCCGGAAGAACATACGTTTCAAGTATCCATATGCTGATCGCATAGATGAGAAAGTAGAACACGAACCATCGGAACATGAACGGAGAGTCATGGTTTCGAGCGATCTGTACACAGACCGAGATGATGAGAGCTGTGAAGAGTATGCGTGCCAGCGAGTCTTCGATCGCGATCCTGCTCAAGAAAAAGCTGGCGAGCAAGAGAGCAAGCGTATAGACTCCTCCCCATTTGATGATCGCACGCAGTGGCGAGTGTCTAACGCGCCTATAGTAGAATGCGAAGTAGACCATAGATGCTCCGAACACCATAATCAACAGCGGAACCAACACAGCCAGGGCAACGCTACCGGTGGCTGGTCCGCCGAGCACGAGCAATGACGCGAGCGAAGAGAACGCCCCAGCGATGAGAACGACACCGAGCACGCCTGTTGTGAAGCGAACGAACTCCATGCATCTGGAGAGTATACGGAGCCATATAAAGCTACCTTAGAGTAGTGATGATGGATCGTCAGTTCAGATCAACACAGAACGACCCGCTTCGTGAACCCACCTGTACGATCCACAAGCCATATATTGATGATACATACACGTACGAGCGAGGTTCGCATCATGGAAGAAACGATATTCACCGGAACACAACGAACAACCGCACGCGAGATCGGAGAACTCCTCATGCACGCAGGAGAGAAACTCAAAGCACACGGATCCTTCACGCTCAACCGCGCAGACGAGTCCATCGAAGTCCGACCGGAAGGAGACGTCACGCTTAAAATCTCATATGAAACCAAAGCGGACGGGACCCACGAACTCGAGATCGAACTCGAATGGAAGCCCGACCGGCACGGTCGGATGAGCGTATCATAAGATCACCGGTATTCGGATCGATTCGCAGAGAGAGCCCGCCGTGAACCCGCACGAACAGCGGCTCGCTGTCCTCTCACGAGTTCTCCGACGACGTTCCGGAACATAAAGTCCAACGCCTTACCTCGGTAGGCGAATTCGTTGAACGAGCCGATAACGTACGATCCGGTGGGTGGATGATAGAACATGAACGCTCCCGTAACACCCACACACCCCCAACACCAATACGTACGGGGCATTATGAACGGGACCGATACGGGTTTCCAGATCGAATAGCCGTACCTGAAACCCATCGTAGGGAATCCCATATACACGTCGTCCTCGATCATAGTCCGAAGCGTGTCTTCACCGATGATACGCCCCTCTACGAGCGCTTCGAAGAAGAGCAAGTATTCTTCGAGCGGAGCAACCACACTGCCACCAGCATAATCGATCTCGTGTATACCTTCGACCGATAACAGATCGATACCATCGACGTATGCCCCGGAGGTCGGAAGCTTGGAACGCGGATGCTCGAACCCGTGCGCATAAGCCGTATCCATACCCAACGGCTCGAAGAGGTACGCCCTGAGCGCTTCGTGGAACCATTTCCCCGTTACGCGTTCGATGATGAATCCGAGCAGGTAATAGTTCGTATCGGTATAATAGTGCCTCCGGCCAGGGCGCGCGACGGGCTTGAGGTGCTCCTTACCCCACAGAACAGCGTCTCGTGTGGTCGGTCTGAACGTCTCGTCGCGCACCATCCTCCTGTACAACTCGTAGAACACATCGTTCAAACCCGATGTCTGCATGAGAAGATGCCGGACTTTGATGCGATCCGAATAATCCACTCCCTTACACACATGGAGTCCATCCATGAGTTCGACATCAAGGAATCGAGCGATCGGGTCATCATACCGTAGTTTCCCCTCTTCACAGAGTATACCTATCAGCGTCGCGGTGAACAGTTTACCGACGCTCGCCAAGTGGTTCGGCTGATGCACATCAAGCATATCCGAATGCCCCTCAGCAATGTGCACATGAACATCGAGCGCGTCGGATCGTACGAGCAGATAGGCGTTCTTCAAACGCGTATCGCTGCGCACGAGATTGCGGAACCTGCGTTCGATGTTCGAAGCGATCATACGATGTACATGGATGCCACGTTCATAAGCATACTGATGATCCATACACGACAATCCGTGCTCATCGTGAGAAACACTCAAAAACCGAAGCGAAGAAGACCTGTCTGTGGAACTCGTAGCGCTCATACCACTCGTGATACTCCTCGGGCTCGTAGCTCTGAGAAGACCGCTCATCGAAGGAGCCATCGCATTCTTCATCGCCACGATCATCATCGCCGTCTACTCATGGCAGATGCACGCATCAGCGCTCACCCAGTCGCTCGTCAAAGGAGGGTTCATCGCATTCGACCTCGCGCTCATCGTAACCGGAGCACTGCTCTTCATGAGCCTGCTGCGCCGAAGCGGACTGCTCGAGAGCCTCACACGCCACCTCTCACGCATCTCACCTGATCTACGCGTACAGACGATCATCATCGCATGGCTCTTCTCGGGGTTCATCGAAGGAGTCGCAGGATTCGGAACACCCGCAGCAATCGTAGCACCGCTCCTCATAGGACTCGGATACACGCCTCTCGGAGCCATCACGATCGCGCTCGTAGGCAACAGCGCAGCCGTCGCGTTCGGAGCGCTCGGAACCCCGATCACCATCGGACTCGCAGGAGCAGACGTAGCCGCGACGATCGGAACCCTCAACCTCATCGGTATCATCGTACCCGTGCTCGTGCTCGCGCTCATCAGTCGGGAAGGCAAAGGGGCATTCATGCCGGCGCTTCCCTTCGCCCTCTACGCAGGAGCAGCGTTCCTCATACCTGCGATGATCGCAAGCCGATACGGACCTGCGTATCCGTCGCTCGTAGGAGCAGGAGCAGGACTCGTGCTCGTCGTCATAGCAGCACGCTTCGGATTGTTCATGCCGCGAGATACCACGCGAGCGAAAAAGAAAAAGAAACCCGAGCATACCATCGGAGCGAGCATCACACCATACCTGATCATCATCGGCGTGCTCATCGCACAACGGTTCCTACCAGCCGTCATGATCGAACTCGCAGGCGTCAGCCACGCACTCCCCCTCACGAATCCAGGAATCGCATTCTTCATAGCAAGCGCGCTGCTCATCGCACGGGCCACACCACGCCGGACCGATGTATCGAACGCAGCGCTCCCAGCGATCCTCATACTCCTGCTCGCAAGCGCCGTACAAGTCATGATCCGCAGTTCAGAGAACGCGCTCGCACTGCCATCGATGACCGAAACCCTCGCACAGCTCAGCTCAGCGCTGCCGCTGAGCATCACCGCGCCGCTCCTCGGAGCGCTCGGGGCCTTCTTCGCAGGATCAGCCACCGTCTCGAACCTGCTCTTCGCACCCGTACACACCGCAGCCGGAGGAGGATCGCTCGCACTCGCAGGACAGACGCTCGGAGCATCATATGCGAACATGCTCTCACTGCAGAACATCGTAGCCGTACAAGCGACGGTCAACACACACGGCCTCGAACGCTCAATCCTCGCCGTAACGATCATACCAGCGATGATCCTCATCACGCTCCTTATCGTCGTGAGCCTGCTCTAAGCGAAACCTTATAAACGCCTCAGAAGCCTCCTCGCCTATCCGCAGCGGTGGTCTAGTGGTATGATACTACCCTGCCACGGTGGTGACCCGGGTTCGAATCCCGGCCGCTGCATG
>JBLKOL010000050.1:0-2579 GCA_047602765.1 Candidatus Woesearchaeota archaeon | reverse complement strand
CCAGCCGAATCTCCCTCGACGATGTAGAGTTCTGCACGGTCGCGGTCACGGGTCGAACAATCCGCAAGTTTACCCGGAAGGCTCGATGATTCGAGGACCGACTTGCGGCGTACGAGCTCGCGGGCCTTCTGAGCCGCCTGACGGGCACGGGCGGATCCGAGGCACTTCTCGACGATCGCACGCGCAACGGACGGGTGCTCTTCGAAGTACGTGGTCAACCCCGAGAAGACGGCCGAATTGACGATGCCCTGCACCTCGGAGTTTCCGAGCTTCGTCTTCGTCTGACCCTCGAACTGGGGTTCGGGAACCTTCACAGCGATGATCGCCGCGAGTCCTTCACGCACGTCAGCGCCGCTGAGCGCGCTCTGCTTCGCCTCTTTGGGCATGTAGCGGGTGAGGTACTGGTTGATCGCCCGCGTAAGAGCCGAGCGGAATCCTGAGAGGTGCGAGCCTCCTTCGATCGTGTTGATGTTGTTGACGAACGAGAACACCGTCTCGGTGAAGCCGGCGTTGTACTGTACGGCTACGTCGACCGCGACGTCCTCGTCCTCAGCGCTCACGGCGATCGGCTCGTGGATCGGCTGCTTGCCCTCACTCACGTAGCTCACGAACTGTGCGATGCCACCCTCGTAGCGGAACGAATCATGCTCACCGGAGCGTTCATCTCTGATCGTGATCCGCAGTCCCGAATTGAGGAATGCGAGTTCTCGCAGGCGCGTGGCGAGCACGTCATAATCGTATACGAGGTCGTCGAAGACCTCAGAATCAGGCGTGAACGTCACACGCGTTCCCCTCGTGAATGTCGGTGTGCTCTTCGTCACGCCGTTCACCTTGATTCCACGCGAGAAGACCATCGAATGAGCCGAGCCGTTTCGAACGACCGTGACCTCGAGCTTCGAGGTGAGCGCGTTCACGACGCTGATACCGACGCCGTGGAGTCCTCCGGAGACCTTGTAGCTGCTCTTGGAGAACTTGCCGCCGGCGTGGAGCTTGGTCATGACCACTTCGAGCGCCGGCATGCCGTATTGGGGCATGAAGTCGACGGGAATACCCCGGCCGTTGTCCTGTACGCTGATCGAGTTATCCTCATGGATGGTGACTTCGATGAGATCGCAGTGTCCTACGAGGGCTTCGTCCACGGAGTTGTCGACGACCTCCCATACGAGGTGGTGCAATCCGCGCGGTCCGGTCGACCCGATGTACATGCCCGGACGCTTGCGTACGGCTTCGAGCCCTTCGAGGACTTGGATGGATGATGCGCCGTACTCCGACGGCTCAGACGGTTCAGTGGTTCGGTTCGGTTCAGTCACGCGGATAACCCCTTACGAGACGGAGAAAGAACCACGATGGCTTTAAAAAGCTTCGGTGCTCGAACGCGTAGGTACAGAGCACATGCCGATCGGACTCTTCATCACCGGAACCGCACTCGCCATTATCGTAGGAGCCCTCGCTGTCGTCTTCTTCAGAGACCTCGGACGGTTCCGCATCCTGAACCGAACCACGTTCGATTCCGTCTCGACGATCACAGAAGGAACACGCGTCGTCGTGCGAGGAACCGTCACGTCGAAGAACACGCACCGCACGCCGATCAGCGAAGAAGCATGCGCGTGGTTCTCCTCACAGGCGAAAGCTGCACGGGCGACGCGTAACGGCAAGCAGTTCTCCACCGTGGAGGATATCCGGTCAGAAGCGCCGTTCACCGTGCGCGACGCTACCGGATCGATCAGCGTCGACCCCAACCTCTCGTTCGTCGCAGCCACGTGTACACGGTATTATTGGAGCAGTGACGAACCGCTCCGGTTCGGAGCGAGACGGCTCGTCTTCGGACGAAGCGTACCGCTCTATCCTAAACAGGAAGGACAGCTCGTGAAGGTCGAAGACGCAACACCATCGCAACGCTTCTCAGCCCAAGCCCTCTACGAAGAACAAACCCTTGCCGAAGGCGATGAAGCGATCGTCGCCGGAGTCGCCCGGCACGGCCCGCATGGCATGCTCATCTCCTCAGAGAAGAGAGGCCAAGGGGTGATCGCACGGGTCGGCGAAACCCGCATCCGCGACGAACTCAAAACCCGACTCATCACCTACGGAATCATCCTCGGAATCATCGGAACCGGGGCTCTCAACATCGTTCTCATGAGCCTTATCATGCTCATCATGCGCCTCGTCGGCTAAGACGGCAGTGGATCGGCGCTCGGCTCGAACCGGTTGTGCTCACGAAACCGATAAGAACCTGAGCGAGCTTGAGTGCGTATGAGGCCTCTATTGATCGTTGCAGCGTTCGCATTCGTCGCCATACTCGTACTGCTCGGCAGAACGTTCGTACAGAGCCTCAATCAGCTGCGCACGATCAGACGCACACAGTTCGACTCCATCTCCACGATCAGATCTGGGGAACGCGTCGTGATCAGAGGAAGAGTCGTATCGAAGAACGATGTGAAGGCTCCGCTCAGTGAGGATCCATGCGCCTGGTATGCATCGAAGGCTCAACAGATACGCTCAGGACGCCACGGGAGGAGCGTGATCACCATCGAAGACCTACGACCCGACACACCGTTCGAAGTGCGCGATGAGAGCGGGAC
>JBLKOL010000049.1:0-2601 GCA_047602765.1 Candidatus Woesearchaeota archaeon | reverse complement strand
GATGAGCTCTCGTTCGCATCATCGGGCATCACTGAGGAGGATGCGAAGCGTTTCGGATTCTCGTTCGTATCGGTCATGCTCAAGTCGGATCACGACCATCCGTGTTCGCTGCCCTCTGACGATCACCAGGTGCTCGTCAAAGCACTCTTCCTCTCTGAGTCGCGTTCGCTCATCGGCGTGCAGATCATGGGCCGTGATCACGGCCGGGTCGAAGAACTCGCGAATACGGCGAACGTGCTCATCCAGAACCGACTGACGATCGATTCGATGCTCGGGTTGCAGACCGCCTCGCACCCCTATCTTTCAGGTTCGCTCATGACCCATCCGCTCGTAGCTGTCGCTGAGATCGCCGCCGACGCGCTGCGCAGTAAACGCAAGTGGATGTGAACGCTTTTTATCCTGTTCTCTTCGCCCGGTAGTATGGATGTTCTTATCGGTGATATCCGGAGTGTGATGGCTGATCCTACGGTTTCGTCTCTTGTTGAAGAGCGGATGGCGTCGTTCACGCAGGTCCGTGATGATTCTGATGAGCGCCTGTTCCTCGAACTCTGCTTCTGCTTGCTCACGGCGAACTTCCAATCCGAGAAGAGCATGATCATCCACGATGCGATCGGACGAGGATTCGTAACGCACCCCGAACACGTACTTGCGAAGCGTCTTCGTTCGCTTGGTTATCGCTTCCCTAACATTAGGGCTCGCTTCATCGTCGAAGCACGCGTACATGTTCCGAAGTTGAGGAGTGTTGTCTACGGGGACGGATTCGATGAGGCTCAGCGCCGTGAGTGGCTCGTTTCGAACGTGAAAGGTCTCGGTCTCAAGGAGGCGAGCCACTACTTGCGCAACGTGGGTGTTCCTGCCTTTCCGATCATCGATCGTCATATCGTCGCCATCCTTGCCGAACATGGTTTGGTTTCTGACCCTGACATGCCGATCACGAAGAAGCGATATGCCCTGATCGAAGCGGTGATGGATGCGCTCGCGCGCGATACGGGGCTCGATCATGGCCGTCTCGACTTCTATGTGTGGTATCTGAAGACCGGTCGCGTACTCAAGTGAGGTTATCCGTTCTTTTGAAAGACATAGAACGGAGCGGTTCGTCTGTACAGCGGGATTTCGGTCGCTTTGAAGAACGAACGCCACTTCAGCTCTTCCGTATCATCTGCTCTTGCATCGAGCATTCCTTCTTCGATGAAGATGTCTCGTTGCGTGCGCATCGTTTGGAAGCTTTCGGGACGCTCGCGTGCAAGCTCGTCCATATCGATGGGTTCGAAGAGACCTTCAAGGTCTCGTGAGACGCCGTCATGGTCGATCGTCGCGATGAGTTCGAAGCCTTCCGTTTCGTTGAGTTCGCTTGCGCTCCCGTTGTAGTCGTTCGCGAGTACGTATCCTCCTAGAGCGAGGTGTGGAGTGGCCCATGATGCCGGTACCTCTGGGTTGAGTAAGATGAGCAGGTCATGCGGCTCGTGCGCTCGATAGTCGCGGATGTCTGTGTGGTGCGCTCGATACCCTGCAGTCTTGAGGGTCCTGATCGCTGCTTCGTCGGTATCGACGAAGGTGGTCTTCTTGAATACGGTTGCCGGTGTTGCGTCGTGTGCTGAGGCTGGATAGAGGACTGATAGGGGTTCGTGGATCGTACGGAATGCTTCGTACGGTTGTGGTGATCCGATCGATACGCTCCGGTGGAGTGTCTCTTCGAGCGGTCCGAATAGGTCGTCCATGCCGCGAGCGTTATTCGACTATTTATATAACTACTGTGTGGTGGTAAATCAGTTGAGGATCTTCTCGTATCTGAGCCGCTCGTCGAGGAGTTCTGATGAGACGAGTCGGTGCGTGAGGAATCCTGCCTTCTTGGCTGCTTTGAGCCGTTCCTTATCGGGGTCGATGTAGAGGTATGAGGCTGCGTCGGCTTCAAGATCCTCTGCGATCGCTTCGAAATCTTCAGGTGTTCCTACGTCGTCCGGTATGATCGCTACCTCGTACCCGTCGAGTTCTTCATGGTCTGCTCCGATGACGATCACCGCGGTCAACTCGGCTACTTCTTCGAGCAGTTCCCATACGCGTTCGTCGCGCGCATCGTATCCTGGTCCTCCGAGCGCTGCTTCGTGAAAGACGACTCCTGCGATTCCCATAATACTCACTCGTGGCTCATGATACTTGAAGATTATGAAAAGGGTTTTCGTGTGGCCTTCAGATGATGATCGCTGGGCTCTTGTTCTCCTTCTCTTCGTCGTAGTCGGCTACGAGCGCTTCGGTGGTGAGGACCATCGCTGCGATCGATGAGGCGTTCTGCAATCCGAGCCTGATGACTTTCGTCGGGTCGATGACGCCTGCTTTGACGAGGTCTTCGAACGTGTCGGTCTTCGCGTTGTAGCCGACGCTTCCCTTCGTCTCGCGTAGTTTGGCGACGATCTCGGCTCCTTCTTTTCCGGCGTTCGCGGCGATCTGGCGTACCGGTGATTCGAGCGCTGTCATGACGAGGTTGTACCCGACGACTTCATCGCCTTCGAGTCCTCTGGCTTCGACTTCTTTGATGGCTCTGAAGAGCATCGTTCCTCCTCCTGCGAGAACGCCTTCTTCTACGGCGGCCTTGGTCGCGTGGAG
>JBLKOL010000017.1:0-19571 GCA_047602765.1 Candidatus Woesearchaeota archaeon | reverse complement strand
TTCGTGTCGAGTTCGAGGGATTCGACGAGCGATGCTCGAAACGCATCGTCGCTCGCCATAACCCTGATGTAGGAGAGGTCCTCGGAGACGAGACGGCGTTGCGAGGTGTGCACGCCGCTCGAGAGCTTCTCAGCGATTCTCTTCGGAGTTGCGAGCTTCATGTTCGCCTGCCAGATGCGCAAGGGGCGCATCGGACGTTTGACCTGGGGCATGCCTGGATACTTCTCCTGCTTGGCGAGCGCCACACCTACCGTCAAATCGTAGAACATGTAGGCGAGGAAACGCCAGTGCTGTCGACGGCGGATCCGCGCGTTGAACGTATCGGTCCGTACGATCCGCTCGTAGAGCCGGCTCAGATCCTCAGGTTTCCGATACTCTTTCGGTACGTTCTCATCGATCCACAAGAGGATGTCATCGATGTTCTCTTCGAGGAAGTCGAACGAGCCGCGAGCCGTCGACTCCTGGGTCGTTTTCATCACCCGGATGAGCGCCTGGACGATTTTCTCTTCGCGCTCGCGTTCGTCGAGTCCACCGACCGTCACACGGGTGACCGGTTCAACAGCGAGGAGTTGCAGGTCGGTGATCGCCGCGCGCAGATCGCCCGAACTCTTACCGGCAAGATCGAGCAGGGCTTGCTCCTCGTATTCGACGCCTTCGTTTCGCGCGATCGACTCGAGGACCTGTGCGATGTCCCGATACGGGACCTTGTCGAACTCGACGTACTCAGAGCCTTTCCGTAGGGTCTTGAGCTTGCTCTGATCGGGATCGTTCGCCGTCATGAACACGGGGAACGCCGCATTCGTAAGGAGCTTTGAGAGCGCTTGAGCGCCTCCGCGGTCGTAGCGGCCCGAGATGCCATCCACTTCGTCGATGAGGATGATCTTCCCACGGTTGAACAGGCTCATCTGACCGAGGGCTGCTCCGATCTTCGACTCGATATCGGCCTGCTTTCTGAAATCCGACGCATTGAGCTCGATGAGCTCGAATCCACGTTCAGCGGCGATCGCCATAACCGTCGAAGACTTGCCCGTACCTGGGGGACCTGCGAGGAGCATCGAACGCTTCTTCGGAAAGGAGTCGAGAAACGATGTGATGCGCTTGATCTGCTCGCTCTGACCGACGGTATCGCTGATCCTCTCGGGCGCGTACTTCTCCGTCCAGAGCAACCCCGATCGCATAGCTCCGATGGGGGTGCGGGGTGTTTAAGAGGGTTTGGAGGGTCTGGCGCGTGACGTCGGAGTGGGCAACGGATGAGACTGGGTAACGGATCGCCAGGTAGCGGAGGCAACGGACACCGTATCGGATCAGAACGTGTTGCTATCGGTGGTACTGTGCCATTGCGGATCGGAAACATTCATATAGTTCAACTGTTCAACCGTTGAACAATATGGTTGTTGTGGATGGACTTGAGATCGTCAAGATGTCGGGAAAAGGGCAACTCGTCGTACCCCGTGACGTGAGAACCAAGGCACAACTCGCTCCCGGAGAGCGTTTCGTAGCGTTTCCGGTTCGAGGAGGGGTGTTCTTCAAAAAGATCGAAGCGCCCACGATACGACTCGACTTCGACGAGCTCGCCCGAGAGATCGAAGAACGCTTCAAGGAGTCGGGTGTAAAACGAACCGACGTCAACGAGGCGGTCAGGTGGGCACGCCGACGATAATCATCGACACGAACGTACTCGTATCAGCCCTCGGATGGAAGGGAGCTCCTCGAGAGATCCTCGAGAGAGTACTGAGCGGCGAGTACACTCTTGTAACCTGCTCCGAACAACTCGACGAACTCACTCGCGTCCTCTCATACCCCAAGCTCGCGATCACACCTGACGAGCGAGAACGATTCCTCGCGATCATATCGAACGCAGCAACCGTTGTCGAAGTGAAGACGAAGCTCGCGCCGCTCGAGGATGATCCGAGCGATACGATGCTCCTCGAACTCGCCGTAGCCGCACGAGCGGCGTACCTCATCTCCGGAGACGGACACCTCACACAGCTCAAGAGGTTCGAGCACACCCGGATCATGTCGCCTCGAGCCTTCCTCGAGATACGCCGATACGATCGACCATAGTCTTGTAGGATACTGCGTTGCCCAGCACAACCAGTCCTCGCGACCGAACCGTTTTAATACGCCTGCCTATACTCAGAGCCTATGATTACCATTGAGGAGTTCGCAACGTTCTGTAAGCAAAAGGGCTTCGTATACCGCAGTTCCGAGATCTACGGCGGCCTCGCCGGCGTCCACGACTACGGACTTCTCGGAGCACCGCTCAAACGCGCGATACTCGACTCGTGGTGGAACCGCTTCGTCACCCGGCGAGAAGACCTCGTCGGCATCGATGGTGCGATCATCAGCGCCGGAGCAGTCTGGGAGGCATCCGGACACACCGCCGGATTCAACGACCCACTCATCCAAGACCTCACGACGAAACGCTACCACCGAGCGGATCACCTCGTCGAAGATGCCCTAGGTATACCGACCGACGGGATGAACACTGACGAACTCGCCAAAATCATCGAAGAGCGCGGCGTGAAGAGCCCTGAGGGGAACGCACTCGGCAGTATCGTATCATTCAACCTCATGTTCCCCGTACGTATGGGGGCGAACCCTGACACAGCAAACATCGCATACCTGCGCGGTGAGACCGCACAAGTGATATTCGCACAGTTCCGCTCGATCTACGATGCGGCACGCGCCAAACTCCCCTTCGGGATCGCTCAGGCAGGAAAGGCCTTCCGCAATGAGATCAGCCCGCGCGAATTCCTCTTCCGCGAGCGTGAATTCGAGATCCTTGAGATCGAGTACTTCTTCGCACCTGAGAAACCGATCGACTTTACGCAGATGCCTGGAGGTGACGCGTTCCTCGAGTTTGAACTCGCATTCCTCAGCGCTGATGATCAAGAAAACGATAAGGATGCACATCTGGTACGCCTCGGTGAACTCGTCGATGCAGGCGTTATGATTCCGCTCCACGCCTACTGGCTCGCGCAGAGCTTCTCGTGGTACACTTCGCTCGGCATCCGGCCTGAGAACCTGCGCGTACGCGAACACCTCCCGAACGAGCTGAGCCACTACTCGGCCGGAACCTTCGACATCGAATACCGCTTCCCCTTCGGCTTCAAGGAGATCTATGGCATCGCGAACCGCACCGACTATGATCTCAAGGCGCACCAGGAGAAGAGCGGCAAGAACATGGAGGTGTTCGATGATGAGCTCGGACGCAAAGTCCTGCCCCACGTCATCGAACCATCGTTCGGATTCGGACGCACGATCCTCGCCATCATGCTCGACGCATACCGCGGTGATGCTGAACGCGGCAACGTCGTCTTGAGCCTCTCGCCGCGGATCGCTCCCTACCATGCAGCTGTACTCCCGCTCGTGTCGAACAAAGAACCGCTCGTAGAGCTGAGCCGTTCGATTTTCGCGAGCCTGCTCGATGCGGGACTGCGCATCACCTACGATAAGAGCGGATCCGTCGGCAGGCGCTACGCTCGCCAAGACGAAATCGGAACGCCGTACTGCGTCACCGTCGACTTCGAAAGCCTCGAGGACGGTGCGGTGACGGTGCGCGATCGGGATTCGACCGAGCAAGAACGCGTACCGATCGATACGCTTAGCTCGTGGCTTACTGAGCGGTGCCGATAGTCACTCCTTTCTCGAGATGATGAGCATCACCGCAGCCTAGAGGGTTTCGACGAACACGAGCAGGTGGAGCAGCGCTCCGACAAAGAGCATCATGAAGGTTTCTCTGATCAATCCGCTATTCGCTCAGAACACTGCTGCGACCTAAACCGCGACTAGAGCGGGATCTTCACGAGATAGTAGATAGGCAGTATCCGGTGAATCGCACGGAGCTTTCCGCGTCCTACGACGAGCGACACGATGTTTGTAATGAGGAGCAGGAGTAAGAACCCGGAGAAGATGATCGGATAGTCTAGAGTTGGTTCGGCGAACCGTTCGGAGAAGCCGAGCACCGTCAGAACGGATAATGGAATCGCGAACACGTAGAGGATCCGGTTGACCGCATGCATACCTTGTCGGTCGAGACCAGTTATTTGGGGTTTAGTTCCTGATGCTCGTGTCCCATGGTCACCCAGCAGTCTTTGTGGCCAGATACGCGCAACGCTTTTGAAGGGCGCCTTCACACGGCTTGAGATGGCAGACGTAACAGCCCTCAACGACGTTCAAACAGGAATGCGCGACATCACCATCGAAGGAGAAGTCGCTGAAACCAAGGACGTACGCACGTTCAACAAGTTCGACCGCGAAGGAAAAGTACAGGAAGTCGTCCTCAAAGACGAGTCGGGAACCGGAGTGCTCACGCTCTGGAACGATCAAGCCGGAAGCCTCGCCGTCGGCGACAAAGTGCGCGTTTCAGGCGTCTACACGAAAGAGTTCCGCGATGAGGTGCAGATGCACATCAGCCGTCAAGGAACGCTCGAGAAGCTCTAGGGTTCTCTGCGACGAACCGTTCCGTGACGCTCTTCGGCTTCTGCGTGATTTCATCGATGAGCGTACCGTCCTCAGCTGAGACTGCGACCGCGAGGCCGGTGCGTCCATGGGCTCTGAGCATGTGCTTATGAGCTGCGAGGTACGTCATGCGTTGTGGGCCCATCGGTCTTCGGATGTTGCTATGAACGAGGTCGGTGCCACATTCCTATATGGTATCGGGGAGAAGCGAGCGTTGCTTGTGGCCGTAGAGATGCAGGTACGGATAGTCGCGAGCCATAGGTGTATTGAGACGGAGTGCCCACTAAACCCCACCGAAGGCTTCTTAAACGAAATCAGAGACTCCTCCTCGTAGGGGGCCTTAGCTCAGTGGGAGAGCACCACGCTGAAGCCGTGGGTGTCCGGGGTTCAAATCCCTGAGGTCCCATCATTGCGTTCTTCCATAAAGAGTCACGAGCGGTTTTTATACCTGCACAACCATCCTATCCCATGATTCCTGCCGTTACGAGCACTCGAAGTGTCGAATCAGACCAGACACATGAGGAAGGATCCTCGCTCTCAACCGCATACTCGCTTTGCGAGGCCGTCACGAAGAGTTTGCGTGAGCGTTTCAGACTCGGATTCTACGGTGAGATCAAGCCGCTCAGGCCCTACGGTCTGCCCGTGCCAGGAGTCATCCACGAAGCACCAGCCTACTATCCGCTCGAACCATCGGACGGATACGTCATCGAACTCTCCGCGTTCGGATACGACTCGTACCAAGACCCCCACTGGCGGAGCGCACCGCTCACGTTCATCGGCACCATCACCGTTACCGGAAAGACTCCCTTCGTCGATCTGAACGAAAGACAATTCGACACAGCAGCGAAAGAAGCGGTTGCACGATACCTTAAAGCTGCCTGACGGACCTTTTTTTAAGAGCAGTCCGTACTGCATCGCATGATCGCTGTGTTCCACAGGCTTACGCTCCAATCGCTCGTCAGCACCTTCACGGCCGAGAGCGAAGACCACCGATATACTCCCAAGCCTGCATTCGACGTATTCGAACCATACGTGAGCTAGATGGACTACCCGTTCCAGAAAGACACCTACACGAACGAGAAGGCGAACGCCTCGGGCACGACGGTACTCGTATTCTGCGCGCATTCGGACGATCAGGTCTTCGGAGCCGGAGGAACCATCGCCAAACTCCACGACGAAGGCCACACCGTCATCACCGTCATCCTCTCGCAGGGGGAGATGAGCCATCCGTGGCTCGAGAAAGAACCCCTCGGAAAGATCCGAAAGACCGAAAGCTACGAAGCAGCAAAGATCCTCGGCATCCGCCAGACGATCTTCTACGGACTGCCCGAAGAGCGGATCTACGACTACTACGAGAACAGCCCGAAGTTCCAAGAGTCCATCACCGAACTCTTCGAGAAACACATCCCGAGGATCATATTCACGCACGGACCCGAAGACACGCACCCCGCACACCGGCAGGTCTTCAGGCTCGTCAGCGAGAGCGTACTCCACCTGCGCGAGACGCACGGATACGACCCGGACGTCTACCTCTACGACGTATGGACGCTCGTCAACTACAAGCGCGTCCTGAGAAGCTACGTCTACTTCGACGTCTCGGATACGTTCACACGAAAAATCGATGCGCTCAAACTCTTCCGATCACAAAAAGTCGCGCTCATCACCCTCTGGGCGAGCGTATACCTACGCGCATACAGCGCCGGCATGTCGAGCCGCTACAAACTCGCCGAGCGCTTCAGCAGGATCGACGTATGAGAGCCTACCTCGACGTAGAAACAGGAGGCCTCGATCCAAAGTACAATCAGATCTTCTCGATCGGACTCATCCTCGAAACCGACCGCATCGAAGAACACCTCATCAGAGTAGCCTACGACCCGCGCAAACCCGTACACCCCGGAGCCCTGCGGATCAATGGCATCGACCCGCACCGCTGGAGCGGGTACCCGCTCGCTAGAGCGCTCACGCTCGTGAGAGAACTCCTCGCAGGCCACTGGATCGTCGCACACAACGCGCCGTTCGACCGCGGATTCCTCCTCGCCGCAGCGGAGGAGAGCGGCATCGAACTCCTCAACGAGTGGTCGTGCACGCTCGACTGGTCGCGTCGAATCCCGAGCCTGCGCTCGGTGCGGAGCCGCAGGCTCGAAGCGCTCCACGAACACCTCACCGGAACCGCACCCCACGCTACGCACGACGCGCTCGAAGACTCACGATCGTGCATGCGCATCGCCCACGCGCTCAAGAACCTCGATCCCGAGGAACGCTACTTGCGACGCATCACGTCAGCGTTAAATAGAGAGAGCGAGCCCTGAACGCATGAACAAGCCGCGGCTGCTCATCGCCACCGACAACTACCTCCCCCGAAGGGACGGCATCAGCATGTTCCTCTCACACGCCATCCCCTGCCTCTCAGAACGCTTCGAAGTAACCGTCGTAGCACCAGGACTCGGAGACATCGAAGCAGAAGGCTACACGCTCATCACCATGCCCGTCAGAAGACGTGCGTTCGGAGAATTCCGATTCGCCACGATCACGCCGAAACTGCGCGCAGCCGTCAGAGCATCAGACATCGTATTCAGCCAGACCATCGGACCCATCGGAAACGCATGCATCGACGAAGCCACGGCCAGTGGCATCCCGAGCGTCGCATACGTACACAGCCACGAATGGGAACTCGTACCACGATACCTCAACCTCAAACGGCTCCGATGGATCGCAGAACGACTCGTCCTCATGCGCATGCGAAAGGTCTATTCGAAGACGAACCTCGTCATCGTACCGAGCCGGGACGAAGCGCTGCTCTTCCAAACGCACGGGATCCACGTACCCACACAAGTCGTACACGTAGGCATCGACCCGTACCGATTCGTCGCGAACGCGAACAAGGTCGAAGCAAAACAGAACCTCGGACTCGACCACACGCACCTCGTCGTAGGATACACTGGTCGGATCAGCTACGAGAAGGACCTTGAAACCCTGCTCCGCGCATTCCTCTGGGTGAAACGAGGATACGAGAAGACGACGCTGCTGCTCGTAGGATCGGGAATACCCGAACTCGAAGCGAAACTCTCCTCGAAGAGAGGTGTCGTACACGTCAAGAGCGTACCTGACGTAACGCCATACCTTCAGGCCATGGACATCTACGTCATGCCGTCACTCACCGAGACGAGCTCGCTCTCAACGCTCGAAGCCATGAGCTGCAAACTCGCCGTCATAACCACGCGAGTAGGACTTATGAAAAACTACATCGTCGACGGTGAGAACGGATTCAGCTATACGCGCGGAGACTGGATGACACTCGCACGGACGATCAAACGGCTCTCATCAGACGTAGCACTGAGAAACCGCATCGGAGAAGAAGCGCGAAAGACCGTACTCAACGGATTCGTCCTTGAGACATCGTGCGGACACCTCGCCGACGCACTCGAAACCGTCCTGTGATGGATACACCCGCGTTCTTCGTCACGATCATTACAGGCCCGTTCGCACTATTGAGTCGGTTATCGTGCACGCACGACGCAAACATGTCCTGTTGTACTCGTTGAAATGCTGGAGACGGCCTCTTGCCGTTATTCAACGGATTCGCATTCGATCACGCTGTTATGCTCGAATGCTTCATGCTTGCTACGCTCGCAGCGCTCGCCATAGATCGTACTAACTATCGTATCACACGAGCACCACCAACGGACTGGCCGAAGACTCGCGGCTCAATGCCAGTGGTTGGTACTATTTCGCCTTCCGCACCATCCGATCAGGTACTATCATATACGCACTCTCACAACCGTACTACCCAGGTATTCTTCTATCACTCTTCGGACTTCTCTGTACCCTCGGCCACTCCTACGCTACGCAGTCTCGACCTTGGGGGAAAAGACTATAACCCATACACCTTCGAAATCCTTATGATGCTCTCCGAAGCCTATTCGAAGCTCGAAAGCGGACCGAGAGGTATCTCGAGCGAGGAAGCATCACGACGGCTCCGCGAATACGGACCGAACGAAGTGTACAAGCAGAAGCGTACGAGCGCATTCGTACTGCTCATGAGCGAATTCCTCGGATTCTTCCCGCTCCTGCTCTTGGCATCAAGCGCCCTCTCGCTCTTCGCCCATACAAGAGAACCCGCAGACGGCTACGGACTCATCGCAGGAGCGCTCTTCTTCGTCGTCGTCATAAACGCACTCGTATCGTTCCTCCAGAAACGCAAAGTCTCGAACGTGATGGAATCCTTCCAATCATACATCCCGGTCACCGTAGAAGTCCTCCGCGACGACCGAGCACACCAGATCAACGCACGCGAACTCGTACCCGGAGATGTATGCACGCTGCGCGAAGGGGACCGCGTGCCCGCAGATGGACTGCTCATCAGATCCGACTCGATATCGCTCAACGAAAGCATCCTCACCGGAGAGTCAGGAGCCATCGTCAAACAAGCAGACGAGAGAGGAGTCGAGATCTACGCAGGGAGCACCGTCGTAGAAGGAGGAGCGAGCGTATTTGTAACCGCCACAGGGAGCTCGACACGCTTCGGAAAGACCTCCGAGCTGACCGGAACCGTCGACCGCGAACTCACACCGCTCCAAAAGGAGATACAACGCTTCACCAAGATCATATCAGCCATCGCAATCGTGCTCGGCGTCGTATTCTTCCTCATAGGACAGTTCTTCCTCGCAAACCCGTTCTGGACGAACCTCGTCTTCGCAATCGGCATCATCGTAGCCAACGTACCCGAAGGACTGTTGCCGACCGTCACCCTCGCATTGACGACGGCGAGCGAACGCATGGCGCGCAAACGAGCCCTCATCAAAGGACTTGAGAGCGTCGAGACGCTCGGAAGCTGCACGGTCATCTGCACGGACAAGACCGGCACGATCACACGCAACGAGATGAGCGTCACCACACTTTACCTCAACCTCACAGTCGTAGAACCCGATCAGGTAGCCGAGAACCCCGCAGGACACACAGCCATGGAAGTCATGGCGCTCTGCAACAACGCAACACGACTCAAAGGAGGACGCTACCGCGGCGACCCGCTCGAAACAGCGCTCCTCGAATTCGTCGAACGAACACAACCTGTTGACACGCTTAGATCTCGGTTCAACCAGTCCTTCGAGAAGACGTTCAGCTCCAAAGAACGCTACATGAACAAAGTGTACGAAACACAGGGGAGCACGACGTACGCTACGATCAAAGGAGCATCCGAAGTCATACTCGAGCGAAGCGAGACGATACACCTCGATGGAGACACCGTAGAGCTCACCGACGAACATCGTACTATGATCATGGACACCGCCCGAGACTTCGAAGCACAAGGACTGCGCGTCATCGCACTCGCATACGCCGTCGGAGAACGCGACCAGAGCGACCCCTACGGACTCGTATTCGTCGGACTCGTAGGATTCCTCGACCCGCCACGGCCCAACGTGCGCTCCGCCGTGAAAGCCTGTCACGAAGCAGGAATCCGCGTCATCATCATATCAGGAGACACACCCGAGACCATCGCAGCCATCGCACGACGCGTCGGCGTATCGAACGATCCGTTCGTCATCACCGGAGCCGAACTCAAAGAGATGGACGACTCCGAACTCGAAGGAGCCGTCATGCACACAGACGTCTGCTTCGCACGAACCGCACCCGAACAGAAACTGCGCATCGTAGATGCACTCCAACGGCAAGGAGAGATCGTAGCCGTCACCGGAGACGGCGTCAACGACGCACCCGCACTCAAAAAGTCGGATCTGGGCCTCGCCATAGGATCCGGAACGGACGTCGCAAAGGACGCAGCCGACATCATCATACTCAACGACGACTTCTCAACGATCGTAGAAGCCGTACGCGAAGGACGCACGATCTACGCGAACATACAACGGTTCGTCAGCTACATCCTCACGAGCAACACACCCGAGATACTCCCGTTCCTCATCTACGTACTCGCCTACCCGTCGATACCCCTTGCTATCACCGTCATACAGATACTCGCCATAGACCTGTTCACCGACATCCTGCCGGCCATCGCGCTCGGGAACGAGAAGAGCGATCCGAACGTGATGAGAAGACCGCCGAGGCGCAAGGACGATCCGCTCGTCACGTGGAAGACGTTCGCACACCGCTACGGATTCACCGGACTCATCCAAAGCATCCTCGCATTCACCTCGTTCTTCCTCGTGCTCTGGATGGGAGGATGGCGCGGAGGAGAGGCGAGCACAGCGCTCTACCTCTCAGCGACCGGAGCATTCCTCGCAACGGTCATAGCCGCACAGATCGGAAACGTCCTCGCCATCAGAACAGAGAAGACGCCGTTCTGGCAGAACCGCTGGATGCTCGCAGGCATCAGCCTCGAAATAGTTGTGATCTTGATCCTCGGATTCGTCGACCCCCTCGCACGGCTCCTTGAAGCAACACCCTTCCCTCTCTTCATCTGGCCGCTCATCATAGCCGCACCGTTCATCATCTACTGGACTGAGAAGCTCAGAGTGTTCGTTGTAGGGCGGTACGCACGGGCCGTTCGATGATCGCGAAACGATCACCGGGCTAATGGTCTTTGACTGAGAGGTTCCTGTGGGTAACGCGAAGAGTTATATGTCTGCCAGTGATGGTTCATACTATGTATCGGATGACGATCGCACTTATCGTGTTAACCCTTATCTCCTGTACTCCACTGGATGACCAGTACGAAGACCCTGCTCTTCCTGAACCCAACGTTTCTCACCCTGCCGATGGTGTGCCGGACCTATCATCGGTCAACGAGACGCACTGTGTGGTGCTCTCCGAGCGCTCGGTCATCGATGCACCTGGTTCTACGAACGTCAGCGTATGGATGCTCATACCGGAGCGTCCGATCATGATTTTCGTGATCTGTGACGATCGCACAAATATCGCTTGGACCGCTCTCACATCTTTCTTCTCGTTGAACCATTCTGAGGTCAACATGATCCGCTCCCAGTGCACGTATCATGAGTCGCAGAACGGCACCGTTCGGATCGTCGCAGGCATGGGTCTGGGTACTGAATGCTCAACGCAGATAGAGGTTCGTTGATCACACCCACACTAAGAGAGAACGCGCTATTCAAGCATCGAAGACTTCTGAGAGAACTACTCATGACTGTACGCTGCACTATCTCATTCTGAGAGTCTCTGTTCGTATGCCCTGTGTAGTTCAAGTAAGGTGTGCGCACAGCTCGTCTTCTTCGGCCACGCGTTATCGGAGATCGAGGATCGATTCGAGCACGATGAGCGGAATGACCACCGATTCGTTCGACGGACGGGTGATGATCTGAGCATCGTACGTTCCTGGTTTGAGATCAGCTCTGATGACAATTCTGATGCCTCGGATCGTCGTGTTGGATTCCTCGACTGTGGTATCGATCTGTATCGAGTCGACGACCGTACCATCAACGATGATATCGATATGAGAAGCAGGTTCCGTATAGTAGAAGCTGAGCGGTTCGACGTGGTCCTGGGCGATCACCGCGATCCACGGGGAGGCACAGGCTGGTTCGTACATGAGGAGCCGTTCACACGTACCTCTCGATTCAGGCAGCAGACTTCGCGCTTCATTGAACTGCACGTTTTCCTGTAGGGATGTTATCTGTACCTGCTGGTATGCGATGGCACCGATGCACAGAACGATCACGAACGAGAGGATCAGCGTTTTCATGCACCTGTCTGTGTAACGAACGTATAAGAGCGTTTCCTATACTCGCAGACTCACGACATGGCTCGCGTCGTGTTCGTTCATCGACACGCCGTAGATCGTAGCGGCCTTACCGATGACCACGTCGTTGTGGCTGATCATCACGTACTGGGCGCGCTTCGAATAGCGTAATACCATCTCGCCGAGCTTCTCAGAGTTCTTCTTGTCGAGCGCAGCATCAACCTCGTCGAGGATGTAGAAGGGAGCCGGCCTGTCTTGGACCGCTGAGGTGAAAGAGTGTGTTGTAGAACCATACCCTTAAATGGTATTCGTGGGCTGCCTGTGTATGATCATTCGCACTATTGCGGAGTTCGCACGAGCAGAGTGATATGGTATTCAGCTGGATCACATGGGGAGCAACGCTCATCATAGGACCGCTTGTCTTCTTCGTGTACAGCCGCGTGCTTCACCGGAACCGAAGAACCCACCAATGGCCTGTCGGACTCGTCGACTCGGTGGGAGATGTGGGCCTGCTTCCCGTCTTCAACGGATTCGCCGTAGGCCTCGGACTCGCATTCTCCGAATGGCGTTTGGCCGTCGCTCTTATCGTTGCAACCATCAGCGCAGCGTTCTTCTACCGCTTCTCGGTATCGAGCATCCCGAACTGGTCGAAGAACGACGATTCCTCGATGAACCCTGGCGGATGGTACCACTTTGTGTTCCTCTACGCCCAAGTAGGATTGGCAGCGTACGCGCTGCTCACCCACCCCACATCGGTCCTGCTCTGGTCGACGATCGGACTGTTCTTGTTCACCCTCTTCTACTACTGGTTCGTGCAGCTGCCCAAGCGAGCTCCGATTCCCACGTGATCCGGCTGCGAGCCGTCCGTTCAGAGAGCTGCATGTGCAACCGGAACACATAGTATGTATTCCAACAGACATCAAGAGCTAGCTACAACGTGCGAAGGTAGATGGTGGTTCATACCCGCAGACTCACGACATTGCTCGCGTCGTGTTCGTTCATCGACACGCCGTAGATCGTAGCGGCCTTACCGATGACCACGTCGTTGTGGCTGATCATCACGTACTGGGCGCGCTTCGAATAGCGTAATACCATCTCGCCGAGCTTCTCAGAGTTCTTCTTGTCGAGCGCAGCATCAACCTCGTCGAGGATGTAGAAGGGAGCCGGCTCGTGCTCTTGGATCGCCGAGATGAAGGCGAGCGCCGTCATCGTCTTCTCACCACCTGAGAGCGATCTGATGTCGAGGTACTTCTTGCCCGAGAGGTTCACTTTGATGAATACGCCGCCGGCGAAAGGATCCTCGGGATTCTCGATCTCGAGGTACGCTGATCCTTTCACCGAGAGCTGTCCGAAGAAGTCTTGGAACTGACGGTTTACGACGTCAAAGGTTTTCATGAACAACTCGCGCTTCTTCTCCTCGATCTGGGCGATGAGTTTTCGGATCGATTCGATCTCGCGTTCGAGCTTCTCCTTCTTGGCGAGCAGATCCTCATAGTGCTTCTCGACCTCATCATAGATATCGAGCGCCTTGAGGTTCACGTTACCCAAGTCGGCGATGAGCTTCTCGAACGAAGCGATCTTCGCTTGGAGTTCGACGGTCGAACCCTCCTCTTCGGAGAGGATCGTGGCATCCGAATACTCCTTGGATTCCTCTTCGATCGCAGCGATCGAAGCCGCTTGTTCGGCGATCTTGAGCGAGAGCGTGTTGAGACGCCGCTCCTGCTCGCGTTTGGACGATTCGCTCGCTTCGAGCTCCGACTCGTGCGCGCGCAGCGCATCTGACACGTCGTTTCGTTCGCGGAAGAGCTCTTTGAACGCTTCGTAGAACGCCTTGGCGGACTCTTCTTTTCCACCGAGCGTCTCGCGTCCCTTCGCGAGGTCGGCCTTCGTCTTCTCGAGCTCCTTGGCGAACTTCTTCTCATCGCTATCGATCTGCTTGAGGATCTGGGTGATCTTGCGCTTCTCCGAGGTGAAGCGTTCATCGAGACGGTTCTGAGAGCTTCCGATCTGCGCGTCGATCGCGACGATGCGCTCGCGTATCTGCTGGTGTTTGAGTTGGAAGGCTTGGAGTTCTGCGAGGATGCGCGGATTCTTCTGCTCGGCGATCTGGTTCTTGAGCTTCTGACGTTCGACTTTGAGGTCGGTGAGTTCACGCGTACGCTTCGAGATCGCAGACGATATGTCCTTGAGTTGGGCGTCGATCGAGCGGATCTCGTTCTTGAGCGAGCGCTCCTTATCGTCATCAGCGTCAAGGTCGGAATCGGCGAGGTGCAGCGACTTCTCGCCTTTGATGATCTCCCCTTCAAGCTCGGACTTGCGCACTTTCAGATCGTTGAGGTTGGCTTCGAGCTCTGCACGCGTGGCTGCGAGCCGTGTGAGTGCAGCGTTCGCATCCTGCTCTTCTCGTTCGAGCTCTTCGAGCTGTTCGACGAGCTGTCCCATCGACAGTGCCCCTTGCGCCTTCTTGCGAAAGCCTCCGCTCATCGCTCCCGAGGCTTCGACGATGTCGCCTTCACGCGTCACGAACCGTGCGGATCCGATACCCAAACTCCGTGCGACATCCAAGTCGCGTACGATAAGCGTATCGGAGAATACGTAGCGGATCACCTCGGAGTACGTGGCATCGTGCTTGGCGAGCGAACGCGCCAATCCGATCACACCATCCTTACCCTTGTGTTTGACGGCTGATTCGCGATCCTTACCCGCTTTGATCTTGCTCATCGGCAAAAACGTAGCCGTGCCGATCTTCTGTGATCTGAGGAATTCGATGCACGTCTTCGCGACCTTCTCGTCGTCGACGACGATCGCATTGAGGCGTGCTCCTGCAGCGGTTTCAAGCGCGAGTGCGTTCGTACGCGAGACGGATACGAGTTCGAAGACCGTACCGTGCACTCCTTTGAACCGCTTCTTGTTGCTGATGATCGCCTCGACCGCCTTGGACGCGGTTGAGGATGCACGCAACTGGGTGAGTTGTCCTTCGAGTTTCGAACGCTCCTCGGTGACCTGCGAAAGACGTGCCCTGAGCCGCGCATTCTCCTGTGCGTGGCGTCCGTCTTCGGTGAGGAGCTTCTCGATCTCTCGAACCGTGTCTTTGAAGAGTTTCTTCTTCTCTTTGATCGCCTCGATCTCCTTGCGGTGCTCGGATTCGAGGTCTTTGACCTTCTCCTTCTGGCGTGTGATCGCCTCGAGGTTGAATTCTGCCTTGTCCTTGTCGCGCAAAAGCGACTGGTGCTTCTCGCGTTCGTCGAGCATCTCGCGTTGGAGCTCTTCGGTCTTCGTATCGATCTCATCGATCTTCGACTGCACTCCATCGTCATTCTCGATCTTGTGTTTGGCCTTGAAGCGTTCGATCATCTCATCGACGTCGGAGAGTTCCTTCGTCTTGAGCGAGCGTTCCTTCTCGAGGTGCGAGCGCGTCGAAGACGCCTTAGCGATGCTCTCATCGATCTCTGAGAGCTCCTCGTTGAGTTGTCCTCGCCGCGTCTCGAAGTTGGAGAGTTCGGTTTCGAGCACGGATACGCGTGATTCTTTGCGCGTGAGTTCGACTTTGAGGTTCTCGATCTCGCGTTGGAGTTCGAGCTGTTCCTTCTCGCCTTTGCGTTCGATCTCAGCCGTGATATCATCGAGACGTTCTCGTGAACGCGCGATATCCTCGCGGCGCTTGGCGATGGCTTGGTCGTACGTTGCGATCTGAGCTTCGATCGAAGCGCGTTGTTCGTCGAGCTTGCGTTTCTGATCGAGAATCCCTTCACTCTTGCGGTGCAGTATCGTCGCACGGTACGAGTGGATGTTCGCCTCGAGTTCACGGTAGCGGATCGCCTGATCGCGATCAACCCTGAGTTCGTCGAGGTGGGCCTTGCGTTCTGCGATGAGGATGTCGGCTTCTTTGAGCTTTCCCGCCGTCTTGTCGAGTTCGTTCTCTGTCTTTTGGCGTTTCTCCTCATACTGGTCGATACCGGCGATCTGTTCGATCACCTGGCGGCGTTCGACACCACTCATCTCGACGAAACGCACGATGTCTCCTTGGAGTATGATATTGTACCCATCTGGATCGATGCGCGCGGATGCGAGCAGGTCGACGACCTGCTGACGCGTATGCGTCTTATCGTTGATCTTATACGTCGACGTACCTTTCGGCGTGAGGATGCGCGAGACCTTCACTTCTTTGTCGGGGACGGGAAAGACCCTGCTTGTGTTCTCGAAGAAGACCGAAACCTCGGCCTTGGTCGCTGGCTTTTTCGTCTTGCCGCCGTTGTAGATGAGGTTCGCACTCTTCTCCGCGCGCAGTCCTTTCGCCCCGGACTTCCCGAGCACGAAGCAGAGCGCGTCGAGAACGTTCGACTTCCCGCTCCCATTGGGTCCGATGATCACGTTGAACTGTTCGTCGAACTCGAGTTCGGTGCGTTTTGCGAAGCTCTTGAATCCGTGCATCACGAGTCGCGTGATCCGCGTTCTACTCATCACAGGCCCGCCGGTCAAGGTTCTTTTAAACGTATCTTTTAGGTGTGGTTCGTCGGAATCCAGTAGTGTATTTGCTGACATTCACAGAAACGTTTATTTATGGTTCTGCGCTGGAATTCCCATTACAGAGGGATACACATGGCCAAGGATCAGAGCAAAGGATTCGAACTGCCCAACAGTACCGTCGCGTTACTGCTCGTGCTCACCATCGTTTTCATGGTGTGGAGCTTCGCAGTGGTATCGACGAGCATCTCGACTCCCGGAGCCGCTCCGATCACCGGAGACCCTGGTCCGCAGTCGGGCACCGTCGGATTTTGGTTCGGCGAGCGACCACCGGTCGCGATCGATACTCCGGTCCAATCAGGATCAGCACGGCTCGTACTCGTTCCTTCTGAAGGTGAGGCACAATGACTGAAGTAACCAACAGAACAATCGCGGCGCTCCTCTTCGTGGCCATGGCGGTCACGGTATTCAGCACCGCAGTCACGCTCAACAAACTCAACGATGTATCCGAATTCGGACTGACCGGTTTCGCCATCACGCCTAATGCGACGGCACAACTCGAGATCAGTCAGCTCACATCCATCCGCTATGTGATCGATGCGGTCGACTGGGAGAACGGAACGGTGAATACGTCAGCAGGGAACGACCACTGCAACCTAACGACTGACGGATGGTCATCTGCAGGGTACGTCGGGTGCATCGGATTCAGGGATCCGATGCCCGGAGACCTCGTGCTCCAGAACGACGGTAACATCCGTGTTCTTGTAGAAGTGCGTATCCTCGAGAGTTCACAAGATTGGATCGGAGGAACAGGTCCTCTCACGCTCATCGAAGTGAAGAACAACTTGTCTAACTCGTGCATCGGCGGCGGAGAACCTAGTGATATCTTCGGAGAGGAGGCGACTCTGAACACAACTGATCAGCCTGCGTGTTCGAACTTGAACTTTGCAGATGGAGAAGACCGCCTCCAGTATAGTCTGAAGGTACGTGTCCCGACTGATGCGCCACCCGAGGAGAAGAGCGTAGTCATCCAGTCGACCGCATCAGCATCTCCTGTTCCATAGAACTATGAGACTGGTCAAACCTGTTTTCCTCTTCTGCATAGCCTTGGCGCTCCTGCCGGTGGCATCTGCGATCGGAGCGACCGGATGCGGAGCGTTCTGGTACGACTATGAACCGTATGGTGAGATACGATTCTCACACGGAGTGATCAACGCCTACGACTACACCGTCACCTTCGAAGGCGTATGGAACGACTCGATCACCCTAACAACACACGAGGGTAATCGCGTCCAAGGATACCTGACCATGCCTCCCAACTGGGATAGGCCCGGGACCATGACCACGTACGTCGTGTTCACCGAAGTACCCCCTCCTTCCCGTCAGGGGACCGCAATCGGACTTACCGCAGTCAAATGTCCTATGTTCGTACGGGTGCCCTACCCGGGGGAATACCTCGAGTTTGACCTGCGAACCGCGGATATCAACGAAGGAGCAGTAGCGCAGGCGTCGTACTTCATCGCGAGCCGAGGAGACGATGTCGTCGACGATGCACGACTCGCGATCACCGTGGAGAAGAACACGACGACCTATGCGACGTACGCCGAGCGCCTCAGCCGCATCCATCCACGAGCGGAATTACGTGACACGGTTGATCTCGGTACACAAGAGCTCGACCCAGGTATCTACTCGGTCGTCGGACGACTTACCTACGGTACTGAAGAGATCGTCGTGGAGCGACGTCTACGTGTCGGAGAGCTCGACGTCGAGATCGCGAACTACACGCGCCATTTCGAACCCTCAGAGTTCACCCGGATCAACTTCACCTTCCGAAACCTGTGGAACAACCCTGTCGATCAGGTAACCCTCACGTACCGTATCACGAACGAAGGACAACGCTTCGCCCAAGTACGAAGCGAAACCTTCAGCATCCCAGCGTTCGGAACGTACACACTGCGCTCGATCGCAGAAACGCCCGGAGTTGTTCCCGGAACGTCGTTCATCGAATATACGTTGCGCTTCGACGGGAACGAGAAGAGCGGAACGCTTCCGATCTTCTACGAGCGAACCGGAACGGACCTTACCCTGCTGCTCCTCGTGCTCAGCGGATTGCTTCTCACGATCACCGCGATCGTCGCGGTCTTCCTCATGCGTAGGAAGCCAGAGCCTGAACCCCCCAAGAAGAGGACGTCGAAGAAGAGGAAAAAGACATGAGACTATTGATACTCGCCATACCTATCGCACTGATGATCGCCGTATCGGTGGCCGCCGTGTTCGTATCGCTTCCGCTGGATGTGGACAGAATCCACGCTGACATCACGCTCGACGAAAGCCATCGTGCGTTCAAACTGACGAATGACAGCTTCATGCACTTCGGGACCATCGGCCTCGACAACAGCGCAACCCGAGCGATCACGATCCAGAACATCAGAAGCCAGGCGATCACCGCTACCGTGTACATCGACGGACCTGAATGGCTCACGGTAAGCGAGAACAAGCTCAGGCTCGAACCTGACGAAGTGCGAGAAGTCATCTTCACCGCAGAACCTTTTGATGATGAGGAGTACGGACACTACGAGTGGAACATCACTGTCGTATACCGACGATGGTAACGATAGGTATTTAAACTCGTTTTCGGAGGAACACCTATGGTCGAGATCTCAAACCGCGCACTCGCCTACATCATGCTTGGCGCAATGTTCGTAACCGTACTCTCAACTGGAGCGACGCTCATGAGACTCGACTTCCTCCAAGCTGAACAGACGCTTGCAGGATACTCGATCAGTCCGAACGCTACTGCGCGGCTTAACCTTTCTGCTACTACGTCAATCGTATTCCGGCAAGACGTCATAGATTGGGGCACAGGATATGTGAACACTTCGCAAGCTCCCAACTGTACGCTGACGACGACAGGAATCCCTGACCACCTGTTCGGATGTGGCAACTTCACCGATGTACCCCAACCGGGACCGCTCGAACTACAGAACAACGGTAA
>JBLKOL010000048.1:0-2666 GCA_047602765.1 Candidatus Woesearchaeota archaeon | reverse complement strand
TTCGAGGAGCAGGCGTCGTTCGGTACGATGACGGTGTACGTCGGTGATTCGATGACGAACGCCCCGGTCCGCCTCCCCGAATCCCATGAGAACTACTTGTGGACGAAGGCTGATTCGGTGATGGAGAAACTCTCGGATGAGGACCAGCGCAAACTCTTCAAGAAGGTCCACACGATTCTCGCGGCGTGATGCAGGGGAGGGGATTCGAACCCCCGAACCTACTAAAGGACTGGCTCCTGAAGCCAGCGCCGTTGACCAGACTGGGCGACCCCTGCTCGAATCCTGCGGCGTATAGGGTTGCTTAAAAGCCTATCCGACGTTGTGCAAACGCGTATAAACTCTTCGTAGGTCTCGATACTATGGCGCGTGCGAAACGCATCCTCTGGCATGTTTGGCAGAGCCTCAAATACCATCAGTGGGGCTTTGCGCTGACCTTCGTGCTCTTCGGAGCGACGATCGCGCTCATCGATGTGTATGCGCCGACGCTCATACAACGCGTTATCGACGCACTCATCGCATCAGAACCCGAATCGTCTGTATACTCGTTGTTCGCCCTCTACGCGGGTGTCCTCGTCGGGGCGCAAGTCCTCTTCCGCATCTTCGACTATGTGATCGTACGCGTCCAGAAGCGTGTGATGAAGCGCATGCAGGACTGGGCGTTCATGCGCATGATCGAACATGACTATGCGTTTTTCGTCGATAGTTTCGCGGGTTCGATCGTAGCCAAGGTCAAGCGTTATGCGCGTGGGTTCGAACGCATCCATGACCAGCTCGTGTTCAACTTCGTACCTGCGCTCGTGACGATCGTCGGAGTCACCTTCGTCCTCTCCTTGTATGCGCCGATGATTGCACTGCTCTTCCTCGTATGGTTCGTCGTGTTCGTCTCGGTCACCTTCGTGCTCGTACGGTACAAGATCCCTCGTGACCTCGCCGAAGCGGCTCAGGATAGCAAGGTCACCGGTGCCCTTGCCGATGCGATCACGAACGTGCTCACCATCCACATGTTCGCGCGTTCTTCGGCCGAGCAGCGCAGGTTCGAATCGGAAACGGCCGAGCAGGAAGCAGCCGTCGGACGTGCGTGGTACTTCAACAATTTCGTGATCGCCGTACAATCCACGCTCATCTTCGGATTGCAGGTGGCTTCGATCTACCTCGCCATAGGCTACGTGCTCGATGGGAGCATCTCGGTCGGTACGCTCGTACTCGTACAGACGTACATCTTCATGGTCTTCGGTAACGTCTGGCGTCTCGGACGCGCCTTCTCAGACATCCTCAAGTCAGGTACGGATATGGATGAGATGGTCGAGCTCATGGATGCTCCGATCGCCATCGCGGATCCCGATAAGCCCGAAACGTGTCGGATCACCAAGGGTCATATCGAGTTCGACGATGTTTCGTTCACGTACGATACGACGATGGTCTTCGAGAACCTCTCGTTCACGATTCGTCCGGGCGAGCGCGTGGGCATCGTCGGAACCTCGGGTGCGGGTAAGTCGACGATCACCAAGCTCCTCTTGCGCTTCATGGACGTGACAGGTGGAGCCGTCCGTATCGACGGTCAAAACGTACGAGCTATGCGTCTTGACGATCTGCGCCTCAACATCGCCTATGTTCCTCAAGAGCCGATCCTCTTCCACCGTACCCTCTCGGAGAACATCCGGTATGCGGATCCGAAGGCTTCTGAGAAGCGCGTCCTCGAAGCGGCTCGTAAGGCTCACGCGCACGAGTTCATCTCGAAACTTCCCAACAAGTATGATACGCTCGTTGGAGAGCGCGGCGTCAAACTCTCTGGTGGTGAGCGTCAGCGCGTCGCCATAGCTCGTGCCATGCTCAAGAACGCTCCGATACTCGTCCTCGATGAGGCGACCTCATCGCTCGATGCCGAGTCGGAGCGTTTGATCCGCTTCGCCTTCGAAGAGGCTTCCAAGGATCGTACGACGATCGTCATCGCACACCGTTTGGCGACGGTCAAAGCGCTCGACCGGATCATCGTACTCGAGAAGGGTCGTATCGTCGAGCAAGGAACGCACCGTCAACTCTTGCGTAAGAAGGGGCGCTACTTCGATCTCTACACCCATCAACGGTTGTAACATAGGTATATATCCTGATCGTTCTCTCCGCGCCGATGGTGCACCGCGCGCACGAGGTATTCGAACACGTGTACTGGCAGGAGGGGTGGAATCGCGTGCCGCTCCTCGCCCTTCACGCGAAGGGACGCGGTCACGTTCTCGACGTCGTGTTCGACGAGGTGGGTTCGAGACTCGACTATGCGTACAAGCACGGTTTGTGGCTGCCCGACCATTCGAGCGCGCGAAGACCGAACGTCGCCGTCGACTGTGAGATGAGCGAACTCGTCGATGTACGAGAATACTTCGCGTGGGAGACTATGGTGGGCGCGTCCGTCGACGATGTGCTCGCCCACGAGGAATCTTTGCGGGCACTCGATGGTATTCGGATCACGAATCTGCTTGAATCGATCGCACACCAACCCGTATTGGGGGATCGGGTGCGCCATGAGAAGTGGCTCGACTGGGAGCAGCACACGTACCGTCTTTCAAAGGAGTACGTACGCGTTCCTCCTCATGATGTGATGGAGTAGAGTCCTCCGTTGCGCTCGTCGGTGAGCAGGTAGAGTCCGCCTGGTCCTTCTCGTACGTCTCGGATGC
>JBLKOL010000016.1:0-20936 GCA_047602765.1 Candidatus Woesearchaeota archaeon | reverse complement strand
ACGCTCATGCGCTCGTACATATTCGGACAACTCCTCTCAACAACACTCGAGATCGAAGGGAACAATGCACTCATCATCGGCATCAGAGAAGGAACGATTGACGTAGAACCCGACCGGTTCGTACTCAGGTTCATACGACTCATGCCGCCACGCATCATCGAACAGACACTGAGCATCGAGGTCGAATAACGATGGGAATACTCGACATCTTCAAACGAAAAGACGAACTGGACGACTTCGAACTACCCAAAGAACCCGAATCATCATACGAGTTCGGATCGAGCGGACAAGACCACACGCCGACGATGCCCGGGCCTGTGAACCAACAGTACCAAGACCCGTACGCACAACAGCACGGGTACGGAAACCGGGATCAGATCGTCGCTAAAGAACTCGAGATCATCAGCTCGAAACTCGACTCGATCAGAGCGACGCTCGAAAGCCTCAACCAACGCATCGCCGGACTCGAACGCGTAGCCTACGGAGACAACTATGGACGACGGTACTAGACGGCGGATCATAACGCTGCCACTCATCACGTTCGCGCTCATCGTGGCCGATCAGATCAGCAAGAATGTAGCTAGCGGAGCGGGAGCCTACACACTCAATAGAGGAATCAGCTTCGGATTCCTCAGAGGAGTCGAGAACATCAACGAGATCATGATCGTCGTCGCATCACTCGCACTCTTCCTCTTCATCTACCTGCTCGTATTCCGCACCGAGGATCCGTATACGGGTGCGGGCTTCGTACTCCTCATCTCAGGAACCGCAGGAAACCTCACCGACAGACTCATCTACGATGGTGTTATCGACTTCATCAGCATCGGAAGATTCCCCATCTTCAACTTCGCAGACTCGTATCTGACGATCGGCGTCGTACTCATACTGCTCGCACCACTCATCATCCGATTCGTCGAACGCAGAAAGAATCGCGCAGATGAGCCTCACGAAGAGCCCGCGCAAGCCACGAAGACGCGGGCGAAAAAGACCTGAGTCGTCGTACACAACGACCTTGCACAATCATACTACCAAACAGCATCACGAACGTATTCTACAAGAGGGTACTCTCATGCCATTCTAACCGAGTCAGCGATGCTCACTCGAAACGACGCACGAACCGGCTCACCGCCGCGACGTAGATCCCTGCAAGACCCCAGAGAGGGATGAGCCAGAGAGGTACTCCGAACACCTGCGGAGTCGCATACGACCACGCTCCGAACGCGACCGCGAACGCCTCGGCAGACGAGCCGAGCACTCCGCAGAGCACGTAGAGCACGCCCGCGCTCCTCGAACGTTCAACGAGAAGTGCCGCAGCGCTGAGCACGGCAAGCGCGATGAGCACTACGAACGGGTACGGCCACAACGCAGCCACTACGATGAGCGATGCGAATGCGATCGCGTTGATGATGAGAAACCTCATAGGTCGAGCCCCAGTTCTCTTGCGGAGACGTTCGATGCCACGCGCTCGAGGAAGGCGTCCTGTTCGATCGGTTCGAGCACGACGTTCTCACGATTGCGCGGCGTGAACGCGCCACCCTGTGCCTCACGATCTCCGATGACGATCGAATACGGGATCTTCTTGAGCTGCGCATCACGCACCCGATACGAGACGGATTCTGAACGGTCATCGAGACGTACGCGCAAACCAGCATCTCGCATGGCTGAGGCGATCGTGCGTGCTGACTCATCATGTCGGTCAGCAACCGGGATGAGCACGATCTGCTCAGGAGCGAGCCAGAGCGGGAACTTCCCCGCGAAGTGCTCGATGAGGATCGCCATGAACCGCTCGTACGAGCCGAGGATCGCACGGTGGATCATGACCGGTGTACGCTCAGCGTTCGACTCGTCGACGTAGGTGAGTCCGAAGCGCTTGGGCATCGCGAAGTCGAGCTGGATCGTCGAGAGTTGACGTTCACGTCCGAGCGAATCACGGAACATGAAGTCGAGCTTGGGACCGTAGAGCGCTGCTTCACCCTCCATGCGCTTCGCATCCAAACCGAGCTCGTCACTGAGCTCTTGGAGCATCGTCTCGGCACGCTCCCAATCCTGCTCATCACCAATGTAATTCTCAGGAGACTGGGGATCTCGCACCGAGAGCGAAACCCAGTGCGAACCGTACATACCGAGCACGGAGTAGAACTTGCGGATGATCGTTGCGATCGCACGCGCCTCGTCCTTGATCTGATCAGGACGGCAGAACACGTGACCATCATCGCACGTGATCGCACGAACCCTCGAGAGTCCTCCGATCTCACCGGGCTTCTCGTCGCGGTACTGCATCGTGGACTCCATGTATCGCAACGGCAAGTCACGGTAGGAACGGGGCTGGCTCGCATAGATCTGCGTGTGGTGCGGACAGTTCACCGGCTTCATCACGAACTCAACACCATGATGCGATACGACACGGAAGAGCTCATCCTCGAACTTCTCAGCATGACCCGACGTCTTGTACAGATCGATCTTGGCGATATGGGGGATCGTGACCGGGAGCATGCCGAACTCCTTCGAAAAGTCGAGGAGCGCACGGTGGAGCTCGTCGCGGATGATCGTGCCCTTCGGAGAGAAGAGCGGCAAACCCGATCCTACAAGATCCGAGAAGCTGAAGAGGTCGAGTTCCTGACCGAGCTTGCGATGATCGCGTTCTCGAGCCGCCCTCTGGAATTCGAGGTACTCGTCGAGCTGCTTCTTCTTCGGGAAGCTGACGCCGTAGATGCGTTGGAGCTGCTTGTTGTGCTCATCAGCACGCCAGTACGCCCCGCTCGTCTTGGTGATCGCAAGAGCCTTGATAAGGCCGGTGCGCGGGATATGCGGACCACGACACAAGTCGACGAACTCGCCCTGACGGTATACTGAGAGTTCGTCATCGCCGTACTCCTCGATGAGCTCGAGCTTGTAACCGTTACCCGCGAAGAGCTCTTGAGCCTGTTCTTTCGAAACAGGTTCTCGTATCGTTTGAAGGTCACGTTTGACGATCTCGCGCATCCGCTCCTCGATCCGAGCCGCGTCCTCTTCTGAGAACGGCGCATGGTCGATATCATAGTAGAACCCCTGCTCGATCGCAGGACCGATCGTAAGCTTCGCATCAGGATAGAGCTCGACGACAGCCTGAGCGAGCACGTGTGCCGAAGAGTGCCAGAAGACCTCTTTTCCCTCAGGATCGTCGAACGTGAGGATGCGCACCGAAGCGCTGCGGCCGATCGGACGGTTCAGATCGTAAGGCTCATCATCAACGATGACGGCGAGTGCGTTTCTCGCAAGTCCTTCGCTGATGCTCGATGCAACGTCAAAGCCCGTCGCGCCATCAGGGTATTCGCGCGACGAACCATCAGGGAGTGTTATCGTGATCATCCCGAAGAAGAAGAAGAGTTTTGTTAAAAGGGTTTTGGAGGCTCAGTAGTTGAACTGCGGCTGGGCAACCTTCAGGTATCCGGGTGCGACCTCCGCGATCTTCCCCGCTACGTCGCGGTCTGCTGCCGGTCCGCCCGCGTAGAGTTGGAGTACCGTGTTCACGACCACTTCTGGAGGCATCGTACTCACGTCGCCGACAAGCTGGAGCGCAGGGCTCTGATCGACGAAGCGCTCAAGCGTTCCTCGTACGACATCAGGCGTGTCTTCAGCCGCCTTCGCGATCGCCTCAAGGGCGAAACCGACGTCCGCTTTCTGCGTGTTCGCGGCGTTCCCGATCACGCTCAGCGTACTGTCCTTGGCAGCTGATCGTACTGTGCGTTCGTCTGCGATTCCGATCGTCTTGAGCACAGCGTTCTTGTAGTCGTCGAAGTCACCACCGCTTTGGTACGTGATTCCCGTGTACTGCTCAACGACCCCTCCGACTGCACCGTAGAACCCGTTGACTACCGCATCGACTTTATCTGGTGTGTCGAGCTTCGGATCGTCAGGGCTCACTTGTGCTGAGACCGCATTGATCATCGCTGCTTGCGCAGCCTCCGTGAGATTCCTTCCGCGCTCGAACTTGCGATCGACCGTTTCGAGGAACTCCGGCTTTCTGCTTTCCTCTTCTGGCATCATCTATCACCCATTGTGAGTATTTGTTACTACTGCATAGTATCGAACATATTTAATGGTTGTGGTTCATTTATAAGGAAATGCGGACGATCGCTCATAATCCGCAAGGGAGCCGACAAGCTTTATAAGTGGCGTGCGACCCTCGCAAGTAGTGATTCTCATGGCCAAATCCTCGAAGCGAACGAACAAAACCACCCGAACATCGAAGAACGCCCCCGAACAGGCCAGCAAAGACACGAAGCAGGAGAGCGTGTTCGCCCAGATCGAAGCATCGCTCCCCGAGGAGAACAAAGAGAACTTCGCACAGATCAGGAAGATCCTCGAATCACACGAGAAAGAGCTTCGCGCAGCATTCCCCGAACGACTCAAAGGACTCGCCCTTCTACCCCCGAGCACGAAGAAGGACAAAGAAGGCAAGGACATCGTCGACAAAGAAGGACGCCCCGAAGTCGACAAGGAAATCATCAACGTCATCGCACTCTACGACGACACCGAACAGAAAGGACGGTTCTGGGACGACGTCGTAGCCAAGCATACCGCTATCGCCAAGAAAGTGAGTCCGAGGCTGAACGCCCGCGTCGTATTCCTCCAACAGCTCGCAACCGAATTCTCCGATTCCAAATACGACCTCGCACAAGACATCAGCGTCTCACTCCCCTACTACGACACCGGGTACCTGAACGCCGTCAAAGTAGCCGAGGTCCACAAGCAGATGGTCCTCAAAAAGTTCGAGAAGTACATCGTCAGCTATGTCATGGTCGGATCCATCTGGCAAGGGCGAGCGACCGAGAAGAGCGACATCGACGTGTTCATCGTCATAGACGACACAGATGTCAAACGGATGAACCGCGTCGAACTCAAAGAGAAACTGCGGGCGATCATCGTCGGAATGGGCATCGAAGCAGGAGAACTCACGGGCATCAAGAACAAACTCCACATCCAGATCTACATCTTAACCGACTTCTGGCAGTCGATCAGAGACGCGAACCCCGTCATCTTCACGTTCCTGCGGGACGGAGTCGCCCTCTACGATCGCGGCATCTACACGTCGTGGAAGCTGCTCCTTCAGCAAGGACGCATCAAGCCGTCACAGGAATCGATCGACGTCTACATGCACTCAGGACGACAAGTGCTCCAACGGAGCGAGGCGAAACTCAAAGAGATCGCCATGGAAGACACGTTCTACGCCATGCTCAACCCGAGCCAAGCAGCGCTCATGCTCTACGGATACACGCCGGCAACGCCGCGCGAGACGGCTACGATCATGCGCGAAGTACTCGTCAAGAAAGAGAAACTCCTCGAAGAGAAGTACGTCAAGATCTTCGAAGACGCCATCGCAACACGCAAAGGAATCGAACACAACGACATCACGTCAGTGAGCGGAAAACGCATCGACGAACTCATGGCCAATGCGAAATCCTTCCTCGACCGTGTCGAGAAACTCTTCGAACAGATCCAGAAGACCAAGGCACGCGAGAGCGTAGCAGACCTCATCGAACAGGTCGACCGCGTCACCAGAGACGTCCTCTTGCTCGACGGAGTCGAACCCAAAAGCGACTTCACACGGCAACTGAGAGCAACTCTCGTCGAGAGAGGAGAGATGACCGAGAGCGACCTCAAACGGTATGCGAGCCTCACTAAAGCACAAAAGCAGTACGAGAACGGTAAGCTCACCGAAGCCGAACTCGAACTCGCAAAGAAAGACGGAGCCGTACTCCTCCGAACGCTCATCGAGATCAGCCAGCGCAAACGGCTCAGGAGCCAAGACAACTATCGCGTCTCGCTCCTCGCAGGCGAGCGCAACGTCGAATTCTACGTCGTCGGCAACGACATCTACCTGATCGACCGCACCTCAGGAGTCGTGCACCGCGCGAAACTCACGAAAGGATCGTTCGAAGCGGCGAAAGAGAGCAGCCTCGAAGAGCTCGACCGCGCACTCGAAAAAGCACAGCCGCGCAGCATCATCGTAACCAAAGAACTGTGGGCTGCACTCGAGAAGCACTTCGGAAGCGACATCCAACTCGTAGCCAAATGATGCTCCCACGGACCAGCACGGCGAAGACAGGAGCGACGCTCACCATCCGCGAAGCAGAGCCATCAGATGCCCCTGCAATCATCGGCTACCTCAACGAGGTCGGGGGCGAGAGCGACTACCTCACGTTCGGCGCCGGCGGATTCACCAAGACCATCGAAGAGGAAGAGCGCTTCATCGCCGAGAGCCACGAGGCACCGAACCAGATATTTCTCACCGCACTCATCGGATCAGACATCGCAGGCGTACTCACCGTTACATCCTCATCCAAAGAGCGCGTAAGGCACATCGGCGAATTCGGCATGAGCGTGCGCGCACGGTACTGGGGCCAAGGAGTCGGAAGCGCGCTCGTCGAAACCACCATCGGATGGGCTCAGTCAAGCGGTGTCATCCGAAAACTCAACCTGTACGTGCGTTCGGACAACGCACGAGCCATCGGCCTGTACGAGAAGTTCGGCTTCGAACGCGAAGGCACCATCAGACGGGACGCGTGTATCGATGGAAGGTTCTACGACTCATATGCGATGGGATTACTCATCGATCCAGACATCTCTAGCAACGAACGAGCACGATAGTCAGTGAACCATTAAATAGCTCGACGAACACCACACCGTATGGGAGCGCTCCGCGTCGCTGATGCCATGTCCCGACGACCGATCATGGTACCACGACACATGAGGATCGACGAGTGCGCCCGCACGATGAAACGCCACAGCGTCGGAAGCGTCATCGTAGGAACCGGAAGCGTATTCGTAGGACTCGTCACCGAACAAGACCTCGTACACAGCGTCATAGCCCAAGGCGCCGAACCGAGCGAACTCTGCGTAGCAGACATCATGTCGACCGACGTCGTAACGGTCGCTCCCGAACTCGAACTCTCAGAAGCCATGAGGCGTATGACACGGCATCGCATACGACACCTGCCCGTTCTCGAAGAGAACCGGCTTGTCGGATTCCTCACCATCAAAGACCTGCTCGACATACAACCCGCGCTCATCGAGATCTTCACCGAGCGCAACCGGCAAAAGGAGTTATAAACCACCAGCTCCCCGGAATCGTGATGTCCGAGAAAGAAGTACTGTTCAAGAAGATGTTCAAGTACGCAGGATCGTACCACTGGAAGCGCTTCGTACAGGTCATGAAGGACTGGGGCACCGAGCGAGGCTTCGATGTCTACGAGATAGCGTACGTCGAGAAAGTACCAGAGATCGAGATGACGCTGCTCGGGAAACGCAAGCGCGACGAGTACCTCTCCGACCACTTCCAGATCGAACTCCACCTGTGGGCCGTACGCGACCTTCCCGATCAGAAAGGATTCATCGAGAGCAGAGGAGAATACCTCGTCACCGGATGGGTCGAAACCGGATACGAAGACATCTACGGCAACCGCCCCCTCAGAGAAGGATGGCTCGGCAAACTCGACGATTTCTTCAAAAAACACGTCATCGTGCAACACCTCGACTTCAAATATTACGATGCGCTCTACTACGAGATGCTCAACCTCACGAGAACCATGCAACAAGCCGTTGGCATGGAGATGGCCCTCACACGCTTGGAGGAGGAGAACTGATGACCGAAAGACGCATGACCCTACCAGGGATCTACATCTCATATACCGGCGTGTTCGATCTTCGCGAACTCTTCAGACTGATCAACGACTGGTTCATCGGAAAAGGATACGACATCCTCGAAAAACGCCATGAAGAACTCGTGCGTGAAACCGGAAAGCAGATCATCTATATCAGCGAACCCTTCCTCAAGATCAACGACTACATCAAACTCAACATCAACGTGAACATCGTCATGCAAGACGTACAAGACGTAGAACTCACCCACGAAGGAGTGCTGCGCAAACTCAAGAGCGGATCACTCACCATACGGCTCCGAGGATTCGTCGATACCGATTACGAAGGACGATGGGCGAACATGCCGTGGCGGTGGTACTTGCGCGTGCTCACCGAACGCTACATCATACGACGAGACGTAACAGAAGGTGAAGACCAGCTCGAAACGAACATCAAAGAACTCCACCGCCTCATGAAGAAGTACTTCAACATGATGGAAGCATACGAACAATGAGCGAATTCGACGAAGGGAACGTGCGCACCGGATTCAGACGCAGCCTCGTCAACAGCGCAGCGCTCCTCCTCTACCTCTTCGGCTACGGACTGAGCACCATATCCGTACCTATCGGAACAACGCTTATGATCGGAGGCGTCGCCGTCATCGGCGTGAGCATCGCATCCTCGCTACGCGACGAGAGCCCGCTCAAAGCACTCACCATCACCGTCAAAGGACTTCTCGTCCTCGCAGGAATCGCAGGGATCATAGCGGTGGTGGCGTGATGGGAGAATTCGACGAGAGAGCTGTTGTAGCCGGCATGATCCGAGGAGGACTCACACTCTTCGCAGCGATCATCGGTATCTTCGGCGTCGTCGTAGGATTCGTATCGAAGACGATCGGAACCGTCATGATCATCACAGGCATCGCCGTCCTCGCGTGGAGCATCGCATCGTCATGGAAGGATACGAGCCCGCTCAAATGGGTGAACATCGTCGTGAAGATCATCCTCATATTGTTCATCAGCGCAGGACTCGTATCCCTCTACGTATCACCGTACGTGTAGCATGGTACAGACAGCACAGATCACCGAACACGCAGCGCTCTTCAGAGACGATCGGGTACTGCTCCTCTGGCACGACCAAGCACAGGCATACCAGCTTCCCGGTGGACGCCTCGAAGCCGGAGAAGAACCCGCAGAAGGAGTCATCCGCGAGATCAGAGAAGAAACCGGATTCTCCATGTGCACTGAAGACCTCTCGCTCATCACCACGTGGCTCTTCGACCGGACAGGTTCGATCACATACGGAGCCGTCTACTGCGGACGAGCACCTGATGAAGCGGTGAGGATCAGCGAGCCGCGCACGAAGCATACGTGGGCGACGCGCTCAGACATCGAAAACGTCCCGCTCATCTCACCGGAGCTATTAGACGTTCTTCGCCTCGCCTTCGATGCGCACAGGCGTACCACGCGTCTTGATGCGATGATCGCCGAATATGCCTGCCTCTTCAAAGATGATACTGTGCTCGTACTCCGACTCGAGGATCAGAGTCGAGACGTGAGCGGATGGCACCTGCCCGGAGGACGGCTCGACGCTGGAGAAGCATCCGTCGAAGGGTTGTGCCGTGAGATCCACGAAGAAGTCGGACTCACGATCGAACCATCATCGTTGCGCGTCTACTGGACTGGTCTCATCGACCCTGAACGCCTCAAATACGCTGCCGTCTTCAGCGCAGACGCACCTGACGGCGAGATCCGCACCGAAGCCGATCACTCAGGAAGACCCAAGCGACACGCATGGATGACACGCGAAGAGATCACACACGCCCAGTTCGTCTTCCCCGAACTGCGCGAGGCCGCGCTCGAAGCCTTCGAACGAATCATATCTCCTTCCAGAACAGGTACGCCGAACGCGTGAAGCCCTTCGAAGCATAGAAGGTATGAGCCGCTTCTCGTTTGAACGTCGACGTCAACCGCACCTCGACGCACGAGCGGTCCTTGGCAGCCTCGATGACCTCGTCGAGGAGTCGCGTTCCGATACCCTGACGTCTGAGCGCTTCATCGACGACGAGCTCAGTGAGCGACACGACGAGTCCCTGCGACTGTAGATCATACCAGATCACGCCGCGTGCAAATCCCACAACACACCCATCGTCACGCGCTACGAGCATGATAACGGAAGGATCATCCACGAGGGGTGTGAGCGCGTCGGTGATCGTGTCCTCATCGAGCGGTTCGTGAGGCCAGAGTTGGACGAGCAATCCGAACACCTCGCGCGCGTCAGTGGCTTCGAGAGCGGCGATGCGCACCACTTATCGCTTCACCTTCTTCGAGAACCAGAGCAGGTAGATCGCCGGAAGGATCCCGGCCGTGTTGAGGATGAGGAGCGCTACGAACCACCCGCTCTGTCCCCGCCGAGCGCTCTTGTACAAGGCTAACCCTTTGAGCACGAGGTCGATGAGCGCTATGATGAAGATGAGCACGAGCACCGATGTTCTGAGCGGTTCCATACCGTTCAGGTTGCGCCGCCCCTTCAAATACTCCTACCCTGAAATGAACAGGTCTGTGGGAGCGACTCCGAACGTACGTGCACGCTCTTCATCGAGCTCTTCGAGACGCCTTCTGAGCCGCCGCGAAACGGTTCGAGCCGTGACGTCGTAGCGCATGTATGCGGTCGAAGGGTGGAGCCGAGAGCGGGGCGTACCTACCTGTGCGATCGAATACGCCCCGAGCAGAGAATCCTCATCCGGTGGGCGTGCAGCGAGCATCGTTTTGACGAGTCCGTCGAGGTGGGCACGTACGCTGGCGTCGAATTCCATAGCCTGACCGAACCCCACGACTCCGAGGCCCGCAGTTCGGTAGACATCGTTCGTGACGAGCCAGTCATGGAAGTCTCGTGCGTACGGATTGTTGCATGCCGATCGCACGATGATCTCACCGGAGCGTTCCACAAGGTAGCCGAGCAGGTGTTTCGTCCAATCCCGAGGCGGAAGTTCACCGCGCACACCCTGTATCTGAAGGACGTACGGCATGCCCGAGCGGAAGACGTAGCTGAGCACTCCCTTGGGCCGCTCATCGATGAGCACGATCGAACGATCACCATCGTGTTCGAATTGAGGATACCGCCATCCACTCACTGTCGCGTTCGGATGATCAGCGTCGAACGCGATCATCGGGGCATCTGTGAACCCATGCGTCTCATGAGCTTCTCGATCTTCTTCTCGGATCCGCCCTTGAGCATCTTGCTCATCTTCTTCGCCTGTTTGTACTGCTTGAGCAATCCTCGCACATCGCCGTACTCGGTTCCCGAACCGTTCGAGATGCGCTCGATACGCGATACGCTCACCACGTCCGGATGCTCGCGTTCGTAGGGCGTCATAGAATCGATGATGTAACGCCACTTGTCGAGCTGCTGCTCTTGGACATCGAGGGCTTCTTTAGGGAGTTTGAGCTGACCCATACCCGGAACCATCTCGAGGACCTTTGAGAACGAACCCATCTTGCGCACCGAAGCCATCTGTTCGTAGAGGTCTTCGAGCGTGAACTCGCCTGACATGAGCCGTTCGGACATGTCCATCGCCTCTTCCTCGGTGAAGGCTTCCTGTGCTCGTTCGAGCAATCCCGAGAGGTCTCCCATGCCGAGGAGCCGTCCGATGAAGCCCTTGGGATCGAAGGATTCAAGATCAGATATGCGTTCACCAGTTCCGATGAATACGACGGGAGCCTGCGCCTTCGCACACGCCGAGAGCGCTCCTCCTGCACGCGCCGTACCGTCCATCTTGGTGATGATCACACCTGTGACGTTCACCGCCTCGTTGAAGGTCTCAGCCTGCTTCTGAGCCGACTGTCCGAGGTCGGCTGAGATGACGAGGAGCGATTCGGTCGGATCGACACGCCCGCGCATGCGGCTGATCTCATCGATCAGATCATCGGAGAGCGCATCCCGCCCGGCGGAGTCGACGATGACAACATCGTAGCGGTCGTAACGATCGGCGAAGCGCTCGAAGATCGCAACCGGGTCCTTCTCGCCTTCGATGCCATAGAAGTCGACGCCTGCCTGTGAGCAGAGCGTTCGGAGCTGCTCGTAAGCGGCTGGACGCCACGTATCCGTCTGGACCGCTGCGACCTTGAACCCTCGGTTCTTGTAGTAGCGTGCGAGCTTACCCGCTGTTGTCGTCTTGCCTGACCCGAAGAGTCCTACGAGCATGATGAAGCTCGGCGAACGCGACGTATCGAGCTCTCGTTTGGCATCGCCTACGAAGGCTACGAGTTCGGAGTAGATGATCGAGACGACATGGTTCTTTTTGGAGAGCGACTTAGGTGTCGGCTCGCTCTTGATCCGCGTCTTGATCCGCTCGGTGAGTTCGAAGACGAGCTTGACGTTCACGTCTGCGGAGAGGAGCGAACGTTGGATGTCCTTGACGATCTCGTTGACGAGCGTATCGTCCACGAAGAGCGCCGAGCGCACCTTGTCAATCGTCGAACGCAGGCCCGACGAGAGCTTCTCGAGAACCATAGACGGGTGGGCGGCTCAGCGTTTATAAAACCCATCACGCGAACAGAGAAGCAAAACTATTTAAGCAGAGAATCATCCCTTTATATAATTACCGTATGATCCATGCGGTCGGCAGGTGGAACCATGACCGGCGAATACATCAAGAAGTGTCCCGAATGCGGGTCGACAAACCTCTTCATAAACAAGGACCGCGGAGAAGTCATCTGCAAGAGCTGCGGACTCGTACTCGAAGAGAACACGGTCGACCTCGGACAAGAATGGCGCGAATTCGACGACGATACCACCTCGCGCAGGCGTTCAGGAGCACCGATGACGTACACGCAGTACGACCAGGGCCTGGGAACCGACATCGGACGAAAGACCGACATCAACCAACTCACCGGAAAGACGCGCAACAAGTTCTACCGCCTGCGCAAGTGGCAGTACCGCATCTCCACCGCGATCGAACGAAACCTCAAACTCGCCCTTGCAGAACTCAAACGCGTCGCATCCTTCCTCAAACTCCCAAAATCGGTCGAAGAAGAAGCCGCCCGGATCTATACGCTCGCCGTACAACGAGGACTCGTACGCGGACGATCCATGGAATCCGTCGTGTCAGGAGCGCTCTACGCAGCCTGCCGCCGACACGAAGTACCCCGAACGCTCGACGAGTTGAGCGAAGCCTCGAACATCGAAAAAAAGGAGATCGGACGAACCTACCGGTTCATCACCCGAGAGCTCGGCATCAAGATACTCCCGTCGAACCCGGCCGATTACATCCCGCGATTCGCATCAGCACTCAGGCTCAGCCCCGAGACCCAGAGCAAGGCCATCGAGATCCTCGAAGAAGCGCAACGAAAGGAGCTGACGAGCGGACGAGGACCCACCGGCATCGCCGCAGCCGCACTCTACGTCTCAGCCCTACTCTACGGCGAGAAACGCACGCAACGCGAAGTAGCCGACGTAGCAGGCGTCACCGAAGTGACGATCAGAAACCGCTACAAAGAACTCCTCGAACAGCTCGACCTCGAAAAGGACGTGAAGAAGATCAAGAAGAAGCCGGTCGCAGACGAGTGATCAGCATTCTTTCCACGAATCCACGTCATCGACGCTTGTACGCCTTCTTGCGATGAACGACCTCAACCACATGGATGAGGAGCCGCGTATCGATGATGTCGAGAATCACCCGGTAGTCCCCGACGCGAAGCCGATAGTAGGGAGCGCCCACGACCCGCTTGACGTGAGCGTACGGTCTGATCCTGCACCGTTTGAGCACCGTAACGATCCTGGTCTGAACGGGAGTTGGGAGTTTGGTGAGCTGTCGGTCGGCCGTCGCTGAGAAGAGAACCTCGTACGTCATCCTCTGATGCGCTCCTCGACCTGTGCGAGCGTACGCACCCGTCCGGCCTTGAAATCAGCTTCCGACTCCTTGATCCGGCGCTTCGTCTCGTCGGAGAGCTCCATCGTATCTTCAAGCAGATCACGGATGATATCTTCATAGCTCTCCTTATCGTACATCTTGCGTGACTTGAGCTCTTCGAGGAGTTCCCTACTCACCTGGATCGACGTTATCCCCATAGAAGACTGTAAGAACTCCATAGTTTATTACTCTTGTGGGCGAACGAACGGATCGCATCCGGAACCCTATCCGACCAAGAGAAACCCGTACTTCGAGAGATCGACACGCATCGCATCACCAGAACCTGTGACCCGAACGCCTTCGGATTCGAGCAGGCGCTTCTTCTTCGCACATCCCCCAGCGAAACCATGGAGTCGGCCGTCGGATGCTACGACGCGATGACACGGAACCTGAGGCATGCCCGGCGAACGGTTGCACGCACCCCCCACAGCGCGATACGCACGCGAGCCGAGCACCTGAGCGATGTCCTTGTACGTCACGACACGACCAGGCGGTATGCGCGTGATCACATCGTGGACGAGGTCGTCGAACGAGACCATCTCAGGTGAGGGCTCTGAGGATCCGACTGCGCCACGCTGCTTCATCGAAACGAGCATCCGAACACTCATTCAAATAGTCTCGTGCAAGCTGTCGCATGGATTCCATCGAGAGGGATCCTCGACGACGGAAGTGTTCGAGCAGCTGCGTTACGTTCCCCTGCTTGTCACGGGCTGCTCGCTCGAAATCGGTGAATACGAGCACATCGTCGCGAACCATGATGTTCTTGTACGGACGCGTGAACTCGTACTTCTTGATCCGCAAGCGGTCAAGCGCAAGCGCTCCTGCTACGAGCTGATCGTCGTAGCGCGAGCGCTCTTCATCCGAGAGGTCTGCGAGCGTTACTCCCTCAACGTATTCCATGGTGAAGAACGAATCGTGAAGCTCGAACGGTTCAGGAACGCAGACGGATCCTCGCACGGCGCTGAGCATCTCGAATTCGTGAGCCGCATACGATGCCTTCTCACCGAGCAAGAGTTTGGCGACGACTTGCTGAGCCCCCTCATGAGAACTACGTGCACTCGGCGCTCCGACTCCAGGGACCCCGACTCTGCGTCCACGAACAATACGAGCCTCGGATGTGAGCGTGTAGAGCACTGATCTGCCTCCCCGGGTGAGCAGGGCGAGGCGATACCCGCGTTCGAGCGCATAGCGCGACACCGCATTGTGCGTGAGGACGTAGCACGTGAGGTCCTCGAGGCCGGGAAGACGACGTTCGCAGAAGCGGGAGATGTCGTACCCTTCGTTCACCGCCTCGTGCTCGAAGCGCTTGGGGTCCGCATGCGAAGATACGATGATGAGCATCGCACCACCCGTAGCGAGTTTCTCACGGGCTTCCCTGACGAGCCTGAGCGAGAGTTCGATCCCCGACGTGCCGCCGATGAGCGCTGAGCGCACCTCATCCGAGAGGAAGCGGTCTGACCAATCCGCAGGCAGGTAGGGTGGATTGCACACGATGAGATCGAACGGACCATCGAACGGCTCGGTGAGATCACCGAGTCGGATGTCCGCATCAGATACGCGGTCTTGAGCAGCAGTGACAGCCATCGGATTGAGGTCCGTACCGCAGCGGGACCGAGCCGGGATGCGTTCGAGCACGTATCCGGATCCGACACCAACCTCGAGGACCGATGCGGGTCCGTGCATGCGCGCATACGAAGACGCAGCTTGGGCGAGGAGTTCAGAGTCTTCGGACGGCTCGTAGTACATGTGAGAAGAGCAAAACGTTTTCGTATTAAGGCTTAGCGCCTTCGTGCAGGTTTCTTCGCGGCGGGCTTCTTCGCAACGGTCTTTCGGACCGTCTTGCGAGCAGCGGGCTTCTTGCGAGCAGCGGGTTTTTTGGCCGCCTTCTTGCGCTTCTGTCCGCCACGCGCCATCTTCGCACGCGAAACATCTCCCTGGCTGTCAACGAAGTAGAGGAATCCTGATTCCTTTCTCACGCCGACACGCGCGACCTTCGTCGGGCGCTGCTTGCGGCCTTTCATGCCGCCGCGTACCATGGGTGCACGGGATACGTCTCCATCCTTATCGACGAAGTAGAGGAATCCTGATTCCTTCTTCACGCCGACCTTCTGAACTTTCTGTGCCATGTTCGATCACCTTTGGTTTATTGTAAGGTGCTTATCCTGGCGAACCGAGATATATAAACATATTGATTCCTCGACGGGGCGTCGACGAGACCGATCTGAGCGCACCGAACCTGTGAACGCGGCCGCGAAGTCAGCACACTACGAGTCTCCTCCCGAGTCTGTGAGCATTCAACTCAAACCGGATCGATCCTACTCGAATCGAGTGTTCGGTCTTCACGTTCAGTCCTGGCGGTACGGGTCGGGGAACTCTTCGTCGACACGGGAGAAGTATTCCGAGACGCGTTCGGTGATCGGAGCGATGAGGAACGAGCGGATGCGTTCCTCGAAGACCTCGCTGAGCTTGGCGTCCTCGGCGATCCGGTACGTGTTGACGACCTTCTCGACCATCTGCATGTCACGCAGGCGTTTGAGCTGGCGGCGGACGTTCGAAGGAGCGACGCCGACCATCGGCAGCTTGTTCTCACGACGCAGGGCCACGACCATCTGCTGTATCTCATCGGACGAGAGGTTCTCACGCGTCGAGATGAGCACGTGGAAGATGTCGACGATGACATCGCGCGAGTCACCCGGTTGGAGCAGCCCCACAGAGAGGCAGAGCTTCTTGATCAGATCGCGCCCTGAGAACTGCGTCGGCTTCTCATAGCGCCTCAGTGTGATCTCGGCGAGCGGCGTATCCCTCGCAACACGTCCCATACGAAGCCCTGCCGAGATGAGAATAAAAAGGTTTTGTCAGGTGATGCGCGCTGCGAACGAGCGGTCACGCACCGAGAACGCATCGGCTTCTCCCGTTACGAACCGCGCGTTCACCCGCTCAGCGATCCTCTCAAGCGCCTCGGAGAAGAACGAGCGCGTCTGCTCGTCGATCGCGATCGTCACCTGCTCGGAGCGTTCGAGTCCCGCTTCTTTGCGCAGGTTCTGCACGTGGCGTGTGAATTCACGCGCGTATCCTTCGAAGGCGAGTTCGTCATCGAGCTCTGAGGAGAGGTACACCGAACCTGCTTCGAACGGCGCGGAAGCGAACCCTTCAGGAACCGTATACGATACCGACACCATGCCCGGTCCGATCGCGAAACCTCCGAGGACCACCTCGTGCGACGATGCGAGGCGCGCGACATCCTTCTCGCCGAGCGAGCTGAGCAGTTCGAGGACTCGCTTGGAATCCTGTTTGAACGTCCGGCCGATCACGCCCTTATCGGGTTCGATGAGCGGCTCGACGCCTTCAAGGCTCGATCGGAGTTCGATCGACTTCACATTGAGCTGGACGGCGAGATCCGACGTGAAGGGCTTGAGCGCATCGAGACGTTCGCGATCTGAGACGACGATGAGCAATCGCAGCGGCCATCGGATACCATGTCCGGTTGATTCACGGGCGCTGAGCGCCGCCTGACGGACGCCTTCGAGCACGTCAAGTCCTGCTTCGAGTTCAAGATCCACGTACGAACGCACCGGTTCAGGGTACGGTTCGTGGTGTACCGAGACACCATCAAAGCCGAGGAGCGTACCGTACGTACGGTAGAGGTGCTCGGCGAGGTGCGGAACGACAGGTGCGAGGAGTACCGTCGTATGCCTGAGCGCATGAGCGATGACGGCGAGCGGCGTGTGAGCCTCAGAGGCGAGCTCGTCTCGTTTGAACTGGACGTAGAAGCGCGAGAGGGTCAGATAGAGCGATTCGATGATCCCCGGGATGCGGTCGAGCTCGTAGCGCTCCCATGCGGCGAGCGTGTTCTCGACCGTCACATGGACGCGTGAGAGCATCGCACGACTGACGACGTCGAGCGAACCGGGAAGATCCGGAGCCTTCTCGAGTCCGAGGTCACCGAGCCGACCTTCGAGAAGCGAGTAGAGATTGCTCAAGACGAGCAGGCTCCGCTTACGCGCTTCGATATCCTCGAAATTGTAGTTCATATCAAGACCCGGATTCGCCGCCGACACCATGTAGAATCGCATGACATCAGCACCGTAGCGTTCAATGACCTCGTTGGGACTGATGATGTTACCCAGGCTCTTAGACATCTTACGCCCCTGAGCATCGTTGATGAACCCTTGCATGTAGACCGCCTTGAAGGGGATCTGGTCGAATGCGATGATGCCTTGGACCGCGAGCAGGTTGAACCAGCCGCGGATCTGATCCTTGCCTTCCGTGATGAAATCAGCAGGATAGTAGCGTTCGAAGAGGTCCGTGCGCTTCGGATAGTCAAGCGCAAGCCAAGCTGCTGCACCAGCATCCACCCAGACATCGAGCACGTCAGGGATGCGTCTGAACGTCTTACCATCACGTGTGAACGTCACATCGTCGATGTACGGCTTGTGGAGTTCGTCAGGAACATCAGCTCCGAGCTCACGCAGCTCGTCAGCCGACCCCACAACAACGATCTCATCATCAGCACGCCACACGGGCAGAGGCGTACCCCAATGGATCTGTTTGGTGATCGAGTTATCGCGCAACTGGTCGATCCAATTGTGGAACTGGTTCTTACCAGCCCATTCAGGATTCCAATGAACGTCGCTGTTGAGCTCTTTCATACGTTCCTTGAGATCCTCGACTCTGAGGAACCACTGCGGCGTCACACGGAATACGACGGGCGTCTTGCTGCGTTCCGCGAAGGGATAGTCGTGTACATACGGCTCACGGTAGAAGAGCGCTCCCGAATCCTCGATGATCGAGACGATGCGCGCATCGTCGCTCTTCGCACGAAGCCCTTCGAGCGGAGCTCTCACATCACGGATGACACCCGACTCGTCGACCGTATTGAACGGCGTCAACCCGTAGGCATGTCCCACTTCGTAATCCTCAGGGCCACAACCCGGAGCGCAGTGCACCAAACCCGAACCCGACGAGGTCTCCACGTGTTCCCGTGAGAGGACGACCGAGTGGAGCGCCTCAGCCTTCATATCCTTGAACTGCGGGATGAGGTGTGCGAGCGGATGCTCGTACTTCGTTCCTTCGAGCTCTGATCCGGTGATCGTCGAGACCACTTCATACTCGTGTCCGCTCTTGCCCATGACCTGTTCGGCGAGCTCCGATGCTACGATGAGCACCTCTCCATCGATACGGACCCGACTGTATTCTACGTCGGGATTGACCATGACCGCAAGGTTGTAGGGGATCGTCCACGGGGTCGTCGTCCACACGAGAAGCGACTCGTCTGCAGAGGTCTTGAAACGCACGAAGATCGACTCGTCGGTGACCTGACGGTATTCGAGTTCGTGCTTTGCGAGCGCCGTCTGATCCTTCGGATCCCAGTGGAGCGTGCGCAGTCCTTCATAGAGGCGTCCCTTCTCATGCGCCTTCTTGATGAACCACCACACGCCTTCGATGTACTCGTTGGTGATCGGCAGGTACGGATCGTCGAAGTCCATCCACACTCCGATCCTGCGGAAATCCTCGATCATCGAATGCATCTTCTCGACCGCGAGCTTCTTGCACTCCTCAGTGAAGCGTTCAGCTCCGAAGTCAGCGATACCAGCCTTGCCGTTGATGCCGAATTTCGCCTCGACCTTGTGGGATGTAGGGAGTCCGTGCATATCGAAGCCCGCACGATCGAAGACATCATAGCCTTGCATGCGCTTGACACGCATGACCATGTCGCGCAGGATCTTACCCCACGCATGGCCGATGTGGATCGCACCCGACGTATAGGGAGGCCCGTCGAGATAGTAGAACGGATCACCCCCTGAACGCAGTTCTTTGAGTTTCGGATAGATGTCGTTCTCATCCCAAAAGGCGATGATGTCGTGTTCGATCGCTCGAAAGTCCATAGCAGACGAACGCCTGAAGGGTATAAAAAGCATTCGAGGGCAAAGCTCAAAAGCCCACAGGTGCGAACCGTGCGGATGGCGTTCGGACGAATAGGCACGTGGAGGGATGAAGGTATACTCGGCGTGCTCGCCATGCACATCGCCGTATTCTTCGTGTTCGTGCTCATCGTGAGCTATGCGAACCTCGCCTTCGAGGAGCGGTTCGTCTCATGGATCAGTGATGCGAGCGGGATCCAAATCATCACAACGCTCGTACTCGTACTGATCGCCTACGTAGCGGTCGAAGCGGTGCTCCTCAGGCTGCTCATGCAGCCGTACCGGTCGATCCTCGATCATCCATGGGCCGAGCGCGAGTGGGTAGCGTACGTCATCCTCGGAGGGATGCTCGTAGCAACCCTCACCAGCCCGCTCACCTTCGGGCAATTCGCCCTCGTACTCCCCGGCCTGCCCGAATTGATCGTCTTCTTCACCTTCCCGTATCTCCGAAAGCGATAAAAGCCGACGATGGCGCCGAGACCTGATGCCTCCATAGCTCAGTTGGCCTAGAGCGGCAGCCTTGTAAGCTGCAGGTCCCGGGTTCGAGTCCCGGTGGAGGCTTCGAGCGAAAGCACTAATAACCCCACTGCCATGGAGCGCCGCATGCTCTTCCGAAGCGGAGAACTCAAGCTCCTCTGGCCGTTCTACCTCTACTTCCTCATCTACGGCTTGAGCACGATGATCTTCCCCTTCATGATCATCTACTTCGTAAACCTCGGGTTCAGCTTCTTCGAGGTCTCGCTGATCACCGCAACGTACGCGATCGTCATCGTCCTCTTCGAGGTTCCGACCGGCATCCTCGCGGACCGGACGAGCCGCAAACAAGCGGTGATCCTCGGATTCGTCATCACCGGAGCGTGCATCCTGCTCATACCCTACACGCAATCACTCATCGCACTCATCATCCTCTGGGGGTGCGTAGCCCTCGGCGTTGCGCTCGCTTCAGGAGCCGAAGACTCATGGGTGATCGATAACCTGAAGCGGAAACGCAGAAAGGATCTGAACAAGGAATACTTCATCAAAGCGAGCAGCATCACAAGCTTCGGAGCGATATTCGCACCGTTCCTCGGAGCACTCATCGTTGTCGCCTATCCGATGAGCGTTCTGTGGACCGTATTCGGAGCAGGATACCTCATCAACGCACTGATACTCCTCTTCGCACGCGAAGAATACTCGCCCGCACGCTCGAAGAAACCGATAGGACGAGCAACGCTCCTCAAAGCCGTACGCACGCGTCCGATCGTCCTTCTCGTATTCGCAGGGGTATTCGCACAACTCATGATCGGAGCGAGCGTCGGCGAACAACCGCTCCTCGTAATGCTCGGCATGGCCGAACACCAGCTCGGCTACTTCTACTCTCTGAGCGCACTGTTCATCCTCTTCGCCCCGTTCATCGCACGGCGGTTCGTCGATTCGAGAATCGGCATCATCAAAGTACTCCCGTTCCAGATACTCGCCATCGCACTCATCGTACTCAGCCAACC
>JBLKOL010000015.1:0-20999 GCA_047602765.1 Candidatus Woesearchaeota archaeon | reverse complement strand
TGCGTTTGACATCGGCGAATGCACGATCGAGGACTCCATCGGGAGCGCCGTACGAGGCGGCGAAACCTTCGAGATCCTTGAACGAGCGCGAGAAGCGTTCGAGGAGCGCATGGGGATCAGCGACGCCCTTCGCTTCAAGCTCTTTCTCGACCGCCGATCTGCCGGACTTCTCGAGCTTGTCGAGCGTGAGGATCACCGACTCGACATCAGCATCAGAATCATGCGTTTTAACGATCGATTCGAGGATCACCCGGTGGTTGACCCTGATATCGACAGGCACGTCGAGATCGGAGAATACGTCAGCAGCGAGACGCAGGAGTTCGATCTCTGACTCGACGCCGTGGGCTCCGACGATATCAGCATCCGCCTGGGTGAACTCGCGCAGACGACCCTTCTTGAGCGGTCCGTCACGATACGAGGATCCGATCGCATAGCGTTTGAACGGAAGCGAAAGCTCGGGATGCGACGCGACGAAGCGTCCGAGGGGAACCGTATGATCGAATCGCAAGGCGAGATCGCGCTCGCCACGATCAGAGAGCCGGAAGATCTCCGAGAGGATCTCCTCTCCACCCGCAAACTTGGCGGTGAGCACCTCGAAACGTTCGAAACTCGGCGTCTCAACGTAGTCGAAGCCATACGCAGTGAACGCATCGTGCAATGCGAGGATGAGACGCTTCTTACGCTCAGCGCGCTCGCCAAAGACGTCGCGCGTTCCCTTCGGAGGTTCCATAGACGAGCTTCGGGCTAGGAGTATAAGAACGTAGCGCTCTTAAACCGCCCGAGCGCTCTTCGACCATGACGAGACGAGCCATCCTCACGATCGATGACGGACCGGACGATACGATGCCCGAAAAACTCTCGATCCTCGAAGAACGAGGGATCAGAGCCGTCTGGTTCTGCCTTGGACAAAACCTCGAACGCGAAGACGCGGTTCTCAGAGCGATCCGAACAGGACACATCATCGCGAACCACGGGTATGACCACACGGCATTCTCACATCTCTCGATCGAAGAGGCTCGTAGACAGATCGAACAGACCGACCAGCTCATCAGCGCCTTGTACGATCGGGCCGGAATCGCGCAGAACCATCGGTTCTTCAGATTCCCCTACCTCGATAACGGCGACGGATCCCCGTACGGCGAAACGAAGTGGGATGACCCGCACGTACGCTCGATCCAGCAAGTGCTGCGAGAACTCGGCTACTCACAACACGGATTCGAAGGTATCACCTACGCATGGTATCGCCGAGCAGGATTCGACCGGTGCGCAAACATCGACTGCACATACGACTCTCACGACTACTGCATCGGCACCGGAACCGAAGTACACGGCTGTCACGATCTACCCAGCGTGCTCGCACGCATCGAAGAGGACGAACCCGAAGAGGGCAGAGGACTCACAAACGGCACCTCCGATGAGATCATCATGATGCACTCGTGGATACCTGATGACGCGTTCAAGGCGATCATCGACTCGATCCTCACGAAGAACATCGCATTCACCATCCCATGATAATCGAAATGAGCGACGAACGCATCAGACCGCTCGCAGAACGATACCTCGGAAGCACCGAGGCGCTCGATGCAGCACTCGAACATCATGATCGCATCGTGCTCGCAGCCCTCGACGGTGATCGACTCGTAGGCGCCTGCTTCGGCGCACCCGATGAGAGCGGGATGGTGATCCACGGAGTCGCCGTTGACGTTGACGGAGGATACGCACGCCAGGGCATCGGTTCTGCACTCCTCGAACGCTTCGAGTCAGAGGCAGCACGCCGTGGATACCGTCACATCAGCGTCGGATCAGCAGATGATGAGCGAGCAGTCCGGTTCTACGAGAAGCACCACTATGTCATCAGCGAAATCGTCACACGCGAAGCGAACGGAGTCCAAGCCCGACGACGCGTCTTAGAATACCCGTATTCAGGCACTGAAGGAGACCGATTTCTCGTTATGGAAAAAACGCTCAGGGCCACCGGCGGGAATTGAACCCGCTCCTGGAGATCCACAGTCTCCCATGCTAGCCAGTACACCACGGCAGCCGTGCCCCGTCGGGCTTAGAGAGGGGTTAAAAGGCTTGTGGTCAAAACCGTCACGGTTAAAGAGAAGTCGAGAAGACCCGCGCGTATGTCGAACAAACCTACAACTCCAAGAAACGTATCGCTCCCAGAATACCTCTCGATTATGCGCGAACGCGTCGACCAAGCCAGACCAAAGTACTTTTTCGTACCCACGCACGATATTCGCCCAGTAGAGCTTCGTCCCGGGATCTATGCATCGCTGGATGGAATCGTCACGGTGGGCAGCGCCACAATACACACCTATCCCTTCCAAGACCCTGGTAGCCGCTTCCTCGAAAAGGCACTCACGAACCACGGGTACGTCGCACACGCACAACATTTCGGGAACGGAGTCCACGACCCTCACGGTCTCGAACGATTCATCGAAGCCTTCAACGTGAACATGAAAGGACTCTTGGCCGTCTACACGATCACCGATCCGAGAGGACACGTCCTCGTCAGAGCACCCAACGAAAAGGCGGATTATACGGATGACGAACTCATATCCGACCTCTCGCTCAGAGTGTGCGTGTCGGCAGAGACAAAAGGGCACCTCAATGCGCTCCGCGGCCTCTCAGAGGACCTTCGAACATTAAGAAACGGCAAAAGCAACGCTTAAAAACAACTCGACTGCCCTGCAGCACAATGGCACTCAAGATCATCATCGGCCACAAAGGAAAGGCCAAGACCATCGAACTCTCTGATCGCAAGAAAGTGTCCGGACTCAAGCTCGGAGACACGTTCAAAGGAGAACTCGTCGAGCTTCCCGGATACGAATTCACGATCACCGGAGGAGCCGACAGCTCAGGCTTCCCCATGCGCTGGGACGTAGACGGAAGCCAGAAACGCAAGATCCTCGCCGTCCAAGGCGTCGGCCTCAAAAAGAAGGCCAAGGGCATCAAACAGAAGAAGACCGTTTCAGGCAACACGATCGGTGCCCGTACGTCGATGATCAACGTCAAAGTCTCGAAAGCCGGCAAGGACGACCTCTTCGCCGAACCCAAGGCTGAAGAACCCCAAACCGAGTGAGCATCACTCCGGCCGCGAATCAGGTTCACCGCACGATCCATCACTGCATCTTTCCGTACCTATGAGCACTATACGCCTGACGGTCAAGTCAGAGACACGCTTTGTCCGTACACTACAACACACCACATACGGGGCGAGTCGAAACCACCCCAAGAGGAGCTTTTTTATATCCCCGACCGGGACAGCTGGCTCATGACCAAGAAAGCGTCCCACCCATCGGTGAACATCGGCCTCGTCGGACACGTGGACCACGGTAAAACCACACTCACCCAACGGCTCTCAGGCAAATGGACCGACACCCACTCCGAAGAGCTCAAACGCGGCATCACCATCAGGCTCGGATATGCGAACACCGCATTCTACAAGATACCGGGAAAACGAGGCATCGAAGCATATACGACTGAGGAAAAGACGGAGGGCAAGAAGAACACCCTCCAGCGAGAAGTGAGCTTCGTAGACGCACCCGGACACGAATCGCTCATGGCCACGATGCTCTCAGGAGCCGCGATCATGGACGGAGCACTCCTGCTCGTAGCCGCGAACGAGAAATGCCCACAGCCACAGACGCGCGAACACCTCATGGCGCTCGAGATCGTCGGCATCGAGAACGTGATCATCGTACAGAACAAGATCGACCTCGTCAGCGAAGAAGAAGCCCTCGAGAACCACGAACAGATCACACGGTTCCTGAAAGGAACACGCTATGAAGACGCTCCGATCATCCCGATCAGCGCCCAGCAGGGCATCAATATCAACGCACTCATCGCAGCGATCGAAGAGTACATCCCGAACCCGACACGAGAAGCGTCTGAGGACTCACTCTTTTTCGTAGCACGAAGCTTCGACATCAACAGACCAGGCAGCGCGCCTTCAGAGCTCGTCGGAGGAGTGCTCGGAGGAGCCGTAGCCTCAGGAGCATTCACGCCCGGATCGGCGATCGAGATCAAACCAGGACGGCGGTTCACCGAAGCAGGACAGGTACGCTACGAGCCGATCAGAACAACGATCACGAGCGTGAGAACCGGATCGGTCGAACTCGACGAAGCAACCCCGGGAGGGTCCGTCGGCATCATGACAGAACTCGACCCCGCCGTCGTCAAATCGGACTCGCTCTCAGGAAGCGTCGTAGGACCCGTCGGAAAGACACCTCCTACGAGAACCGAACTCAAACTCGAGATCCACCTGCTCGAACGCGTCGTAGGTTCGAAAGACGATCTCATCGTCGAACCCCTGCGCGAACGCGAATCCCTCGTCCTCAACGTCAACACGGCGACGACCGTAGGACAGATCACCAAACTCGGCAAGAAAGAAGCCATCGTAACCCTCAAACTCCCCGTAGCAGCACCAGAAGGGAGCAAGATCACCTTCTCACGACGCTTCCACGACCGCTGGAGGCTCATCGGATACGGCATCCTCAAGGAGTAACCATGCACGTCGGCATCATCATGGACGGGAACCGACGCCACGCGCGAGGCCTCGGCGAAATCGCCTACACAGGACACTCGAAAGGATACGAAACGCTCAAACGGCTCCTCGAAGACCTCTCCAAGGACGACTTGGGCATCAGGGAACTCACACTCTACGCATTCAGCTGCGAGAACTTCAGACGGGACGAAAAAGAACTCGAACACAGCTTCAACCTGTTCCGACACGCACTCTCAGAGCTTCAGAACGCGGAGGAGAGGCGTCCGAACGTGAAAGGAGCACTCCGCTTCGTAGGAAGACTCGACCTCTTCCCCGACGACATCCGCGATGCGATGCTCAAGGTCAACGAGACATACACAGAAGAAGGCGTACGCATCAACTTCCTCGCCGCATACAACGGCCAAGATGAGATCGTCGACGCCACACGCCGGATCGTCAAACGCGGCCTACACGCATCGGACATCGACCGGACGACGATACGCGAGAACAGCTACCTCCCGGACTCACAGCCGGTCGATCTGGTCATCAGAACCGGCATGGAAGACGGAGCGAGGCTCTCAGGATTCATGCTGTACCACGCATCGTACGCAGAACTCGTATTCCTCGAAGACTACTGGCCCGAATTCACCCATGCAAAGCTCAAAACGTGCATCGACGAGTTCAAAGAACGAAACCGCAGGTTCGGACGATGAGCACAGAACCTTCGTTCTCAGCATGCGGCATCCACATCATCTGGAGCGGACGCGTGCTCCTCGTACAGCGGTCACCCTCGAAGAAGCACCCGCTCGCATGGAACGCTGTTACCGGCATGATCGAAGACGAGACCCCCGAAGACGCGATCAGACGAGAAACGCATGAAGAGACGGGCATCACGCTTAGAACCGTACAGTTGCTCTCAACGACACGATACGAACACGACGAGGCCTTCGACTACCACCAGTTTCTCAGCGTATTCGAAGAACGACCCGACGTAGTGCTCAACGACGAGCACGTCGGATACGGCTGGTTCACGATCCAAGAGGCACGAGGACTCGACCTCGTAGAAGACGAACTCGCACTGCTCGAAGAGACGTACCTGCTCGTAGGAGAGTAGCAGCTTATCCGACGTACTGAGCACTTCCTAAGTAGCCAGCAACAGGCCTCTTAACAGGCTCAGCGATCTTCTCCTGCGGAGTACCAGGAATCGGCACGCGCGGCGTAGGAGCATTCGACGTATCCCGAACGACATAGAGGAGTGCATCAGGGGCACCCGCACCGGCGGGATTGTATGTAGTAGTGGAATTCATATCGGCGAGGCGCCACGACCTATTTAAAAAACCACCGAATTTATACACTGGCCAGTGGTTACTTCGTGAAGAGCTTGTGCTTATCCTTGCCGTCGAGCTCGTCGAGGATACGCTTCTTGATACCCTTAGCGAGGTCGGGGAGCTTGTCGATACGCGCATACATGTCCTCGAAGCTCTTGAACGGCTCGACACGATCGCGCTCCTCGATGATCTCCCACATGACCTTCTTGCCGATCCCAGGGATGAGCTCGATCGAATGCATACGCATCGAGAGCGGACCGGCCTTGTTGAAGAACTCGACGAAGCGCTCCTCACTGCCCGCGATCAACTCCTCAAGGAAGTGCTCGATCTCAGCCCGAGCCGTAGCCGTGAGCTTGCTGAGCGGAATGCGACCGACGATCACCTCAACCTTATCACGATCATCAGAACCGACGTAGATACGCTCGCCGATCGAAAACGAGAGGCCCTGCTTAGGCGAGACCTCGAGGAGCGTGAAGTAATCCACACCGATCGCCTGAGCGATCGCACGCTTGCGATAACTCGGCGTATCCGAGAGCGCATAACCGTTGGGCAAGTAGTCAAGCACAACCGCATGCTCCTCACGAGGAGACGGCTTACGCATCCGACGCTCCTTATCACGACCCTCCATACGAACCACGCGAGCGAACCCGCCTAATAAACCTATGCGAACTTCTTGATCTCGTCGATCAGCTTATCGCGATTCTCCTTGTTGATCGTGATCGAAAAGCCCTGCATAACAACCTTAAAATCCTCGATGGTCGACGGAAGGAACGTAACGAGGGCATCGACGTGCTCTTTTTTGAGACGCGGAACCTCAACCGCCTCGATCGCCGCACGAAGCTCCTTCTCATCCTTCTGCGTCATCTTCGCGAAACTGCGCAAGTAGTCCTCGACGCGCTGCGAACGGAAGTTGAGCTCCTCATCACGACGCTTGATCGCCGCAACGATACGCTTGACCTCCGTGAGCGAAAGCGACTCTTCCCCGACGATCTGAACGCGCGACATCACTACACCTTCATACGACGCAGATGCGCAGGGTGCACGAGAAGCGTCTTCTCATTACCACCGTCCTTGATACGGACGCGGTAGACCTCTCCTTGCATACCGACGATCACACCCGCACGACCGATGAACCTGCGGAAGGGAAGCGCACGATGCACGCTCGGATCGATACCGATCGTCACCTTATCACCCTCCTCGAACGACTGCAGATAGTTCCTAATCGAGATCCGACCCTTACGACTCTCAGGAACGGAAAAGAGCTGACGCGTCTTCCGACGGCTCGAACCGATACGCATTGCCATAACAGTCGAGGGATAAGAATCGGTTTAAAAGGTTTGCTTAGGCCTTGAACGATACCTATCTAATGCAACCCCCATCGGCACTCGAAAAGTATCCGAATACCACAAGCTTCCCGTCACAGGAGCGTACGAGCGAAGCCTTACGAAAGATAGTTCCGCAGGTGTTGCTCCCGATCCTTACCCGAGAGCTCTTTTGCACCATTTTCGTCGATTCGCTCCAAACGGAATCCATCGAAGAACTCTTTATCGCGGAGAAGTTCACCAGTCTTATTCACGAACGTCTTGTACTGTCTCAAAGCGAGAACAAGCACCTTCAGATTCCTTCTCGATACGTTGAGCGCACGACGATACTGCTCGATAGACTTCTGGAACTCTTCCTGCCTCTTCGCAAATGCTCGTAAAGCGGTTTCAGACTTGTGCTCTTGCGCCCACTCACTCCACTGTTTGACGAGTTCAGCGATCTTCTGTGATGAACGGACAAGGTTGATGAACGGAACAAAGAAGTCCTTCTCAGTCTGATTGAACCACATTACAAGATAATGGAGATGCTCGGTCGCAGCGATAATCCGTGCACCTCTCTCTTCGATCATCTCTTCGATTCGCTCCTTATCTGTCGCACTTATGGACTTCGTACTTTTGAGAACCCCTTTAACCCTACCATACACACCTTTCTTGTTCTGCACGACCTGCATGTGCATGGAATCGACACTCTTAACCTCCTCAATCACCTTCATAAACTCAGTATGACGCTGTTCGACTCTTGACACGACTCTGTCAATAACGGTGACGTTCGTCTTTCTCGTCTTTCCACGCAATGATAGCCGACCCATTCGACGTCGATCGAACGCTGTATCACTTCCTGAAGCAAACGAATCGAGGCTGCCAAGCGTGTTTTCAAGGAACTCGATATCCTTATCCAACTTACCGAGGAGTTCAATCGCCTTATCCGCAGTACGCGTATCCGTGAAGCTCTGAGGAACCTCAGCAGAACCTGCACCAGGCGCGGCGCCTGAGGAACTCGTACCTCTGCGATGAGGCCTGCGTATGCCACCTCGTTCGCGCTTCTTCCCCTCGCTGATAACACCTCTGGCTTCTCTCATCGTACGTCTCTCTCGGACCCGCACACCACGTTCGAACTTGATGAATTGTCCTTCGAAGGTCTCGATCAATCCCAGAGCAGCCTTGAACTCATGGAGTCTTGATAGAAGCTTATCAGCGAGAGCTGATGCGTTACCGGAGTACTTCTGTTTTCCTTCATCGACGTGCGCATAGGCACGCAGCATACCGTTCGAAACGATACTGATCTGTTCGTATTCGGAGAAGACCTTGTGGTATTCCGCATCTGTGCCTTTCGCACGCTTATTGAGTATATATACGAGTGACTCGGTAAGTCTACGAACGTGCTCTAGGTATTCGATCACTCTTGATCTGGTGTCAGGATCGGGAAGCAGCTCTTCGATGCGCGTATGGATCGTTACGATCTGAGCGTGTTCTCTCATGAGTTGGTTGTGTTCGCGCTCATCAAGCCTCATTTCACGTGCATGTAAGGACTTTACGGATCCGATCCCTTTCTTGATTGCAGAGAACTCAGATTTGAGGCTATCGAGGATTCTCTTCTTGCTCTGAGCATCTCCCGAGTGACCTTTCAAGTTTTGGATTCCTGAGATAGCACTGTTTACGTGGCGGACAATCTGATCAACAAGTCTCTTCTCTTTGCGTACGACTCTAACGATCCTTCGGGACAAGAGAAGGATACGGCGCTCACGACGCAACAATTGTCTCATAAGAATCCAAGCACGGTTGCTCTGATTCTTACGATACGTTTCTTCGCGAAACGACGTAGGGTCTGTGTTCGTATGCGAACCGTTGACGTTGACAACATTCGTCTCTGAAAGCGTACGTTGTGCCGATTCGAGAAGCTGTTTCAATTGCTCGACGTTCAGAGTGATGGTGCCTGGCGGCGCGGGAGGACCAGGAGGCCCCTGGGGACCCACATCACCCTTATCACCTTTAGCACCTCTCGCCCCCCTAGGACCACGAGGACCCTGAGGACCAACACCACCATCAGCACCCCTATCACCCTTATCACCCTTATCACCCTTCAAACCCTGAGGACCCTGAGGACCAACACCACCATCAGCACCCCTATCACCCTTATCACCCTTATCACCCTTCAAACCCTGAGGACCCTGAGGACCAACACCACCATCAGCACCTCTATCACCCTTATCACCCTTATCACCCTTGGGATCCATAACAATCCCGAATTCCTCGGTGTCTGGATCGACTCTTCTGCCTTCGAGACTCATACGCTAACCCCTGTCGATACTATTAGATATTCCTCGTCCGTAACGTGACTCTCAACGCATAATTCTGAGTTGGAAGCCGCGGCGGTATTCTGAATCGGAAGCTGTACTTCGTATCGTTCGTTTCCAAGGTCCCAACGGTTGTGAGATTCCTCATGTTCATGGAGAGAACAATAACACCTCCAGAAACCAGTTGTATCGATGAATCCGAGCGAGAAGTATCGAATTTCCGGCCTGAAACCGTCCTAAAACGCAACTCAATTTCATCAGACTCTGCAAAAATCACTGGCGTATTCGTCCCATGTTGAATGAAGACACCTGTTCCGGGATGAGTATCTATTCTCACCCCGTTATGTGAAGCCCACTCCAAGTGCCACGTGGCATTCACTGGATTCGGTGGAGGACTTGGAGGATTAGCACCAAGATCAGAACCAATAACTATTCGCGCACCGCTCGACCATGGACCATATCCTGAAGGGTTCTTCGCTCTGACGAATACTTCGAACTCCGCATTGTATGGGAACCTGCTCGCATACGAGTCGGGATGCGGCACGATGGCTGGAGAATGAGATGCTGAGAAGTACTTCCGGCCAGTGAAGGGAAACACTCCACCTGCTGTTGCGCGAGTGTTACGCACCACCCCTCCAGGACTCACATTGCGCCATGCGTTACGCCAGAACCCTACATTAGGATCGCGTCCGGGCGCATACTGGCGAGTTATGAACCGCCCAGGCCTCACGTTTACCTGATAGTTGTTGATACGCTCGTTGTGGATAACATCAGGAGGGATAACCCACTCGACCCGTATACGGTACCGTCGTTCCGCTTCAGGACGAGCATCCATCGAGGGATCGGGTTCTGTATGGAGTTGGAAGTTGTGTATCTGACTCGGCAATGCGCCTCGCTGTCCACCGCCACCACCCGCACCACCAGCACCACCAGCACCACCATCACCAGTAGCACCAGCACCACCGAAGCCGAGTCCTTTGAAGAGACCGAAGAGCGGGGAGAGCGCCATCCATGCACCTGCTATGATCACGATCCACTGGATGAGTGTGAGCCAGAACACCGTACCATCGAGACCGACAGCTCCAAGACCTTCGATCGCAGAGGTAAGATTCAAGCCGAGCAGTACGAGCAGAATACCTGCTCCGACACTGACCCCTGGATTGTCCTGGTGTTTATGCTTGAGCCATACAGCGAAGGCGATGATACCGAACGGAACCACGATACCGAGCAAGATGTAGCCGAGAACCGTGTACTGCTGTACGAGCGCACGCAACGCCTCACGCGGAAGGTTCACCGATGAGAAAATCGCGAGGATCGCCGAGAAGACGATGATGCCCGCATTGACGAGGCGCGGACTCGCATTCTGATTGTTCTTGTTGATGGCTTTGAACACCATCTGGAAGAGGATGAGATAGAGAACGAACAGGGCGAGGGCGACGAGTCCTATGAACGCTGTCTCACCGGCGAACGAGAAGCGACGGGTGAAGTCGCCGAGACCGACAATGATGTCGACGATCGGATTCGCAGAGACCGCCGGGAGTGCTCCGAAGAGGAGCAGCGGAGCGAAGCGTCGCGGTCTCATACGCGTCCAGCCTCTTAGAGGTTTAAGAATATTGCTCTTCACGAGCGTTGTGAACCGACGAAGAGCTTGCTGAGCACGTCGAAGCCGAAGAAGAAGATGACGACGTAGAGTACGAATACGATGAGGCCCACGACGCCGTCGATGTCGAATCCGAGGACGACGTTCGCATTGAACGAATCGATCGCGTCCGAAACGATCCGAACGAATCCGAGGACGAGCACCGCACTGATGAGCTTGATGAAACTCACACCGAGCGATTCGGACTTCCAGAAGATCACGACGAGGAGCAGGATGATCGGCAAGAGAAAGAGGATCGCAAGTCCGACCCCGCTGTAGCCCGTCATGATCGCGACGATCACCTCGTTGGAGAATCCGAGCACCGCGATGAGCGATACGACCACCGAGAGCATGACCGCTGATTTGCGCTCGACGGACGACTTGGTCAGGAGCGAGTATACGAGTACGAAGACGAAGAAGAGCACGGCTACGCGCAGCACGGCAACGTCGCCTCCAATCGCGAGCACACTCTCAAGCATACGCATCCACACCACCGTGGCTTCAAAAACGTTCTGCTCGAAAGAATTATAAGGGAATACACATAAGGATGCGTATGCACGGCGCACGCAAAGCCATCTCAGCAATCCTCGGACTCATATTCCTCGCTCTCGGGGCGATTCCCCTCCTGCACAACTTCGGAGTCATAGGATTCACCATCCCCGCATGGGCAGGCATCCCCATGTACATCTTGGCCGTGGTCGGAGGAGTGTTCCTGCTCATCGACGCACTCAAAGAACAACAAGAAGCACGCCATTCGCTCTCGATGCCGACCGCCATCGTAGGACTCGTCGTCCTCGCCTTCGGACTCGTGCCGCTCCTCTTCCAATTCGGCGCCATAGGGTTCTCCCTCCCAGGATTCTTGGACGTCGTCTCGGACTACCTCTTCGTAGCTGCAGGAATCCTCCTGCTCATCGGAGCTACGCAAGGATTCTAGATGTGGTCTACTGAACGTGTCGACGTCGTCGATGAGAACGACCGCGTACTGAGAACCGCTGCTCGTAGTGATGTGAGTGATGCCGAAATCCTCAGGGTAGCCGTCGTCTTCATCAGAACCTCAGATGAGAAGATTCTGCTCCAATTGCGCTCGAAGAACGCACACCGCTACCCTTCACACTGGGATTGCGCAGCAGGAGGGCACGTCAGTACAGGAGAGAGCTACGCTCAAGCCGCCAAGCGCGAACTCGAAGAAGAACTCGGCATCGCCTGTTCGCTCGAACACCTCGGCACACACCTCATCACACTCTCTGATGGACGACGACACCACTGCGCATTCTTCATCGGCGAACACGACGGACCATACACCATGCTCGAAGACGAACTCGACGAGGTGTGTGCGTTCACATCTGACGAGGTGCGCACGATGATCGAAACAGAACCGTTCCACCCCGAATGCCGCTTCGGACTCGCCGAGTACGTTCTACAATAAGCTCCTATGAGCGTCTACCCCATTCACATGGACAGGCTCATCTCAGCGGGCATCATACACCCAGTGCTCAAGGGGAGTGGTGGACCCCCCATCGAGACGCGCATCGTCGAACGAGTCGAACGCCCCGTCAACGCGTCGATCCTGCGCGCACTCTTCAAAGAACGCTATAAGGGGTCGAACGGCATGACGTACTGCCTCGCAGACGGTCTCTTGAACACAGTTCGATGCGAGCGTACGATCAGCCGCTGCTACCGGACGATAAGCTTTTAAGACGACCCAAGCGCCAATCCACCATGCAAGCGGTCATCGTAAACTACCGGCGCAGTCGAACACGCCAAGACCCGAACCACGTCATCATCGAAGCCGAAGGAGTCGATTCACGCGAGAAGGCGCAAGGACTCGTCGGCAAGACGGTTACGTGGACGTCCCCTGCTGGCGCCACGATCACCGGCACGATCGCCGCTGCCCACGGCGGCAAAGGAGCTGTGCGTGCAATCATGGAACGCGGACTTCCCGGTCAGAGCCTTGGCGGACCCATCTCGATCGCGTAGGTATTCTGGGAACAGATGATCGGGGAGCGGAGGCGTTCCCTGCTGTACCACAACACGTCCTCTCACTTCACATTCGGCGATCGGCTCGAGCAGACATTCGGAAAACTGCACCGGGTCGCTGAGCTCGATCGTCCACCCCACTGTGCGACCCACGAGCGGCGTGTGCTCGTACACGATGCCGAAACGATCCTCCGGACTCGTATAGGTCGTGAACGTGTGCACCAGCGACATGAGAGTCCTCTAGCATACTCGTATATGACTCGTTCTGAAGCGAACCTTTTTGAGCAGTTATCGGTCTGGAAGGTCATGGTACGACGAACCTCGTATGACGACCTCATCAAACAACACCTCACGATCCTCAAAGGACTCCAATACGACTCAGGCCTCTTCGCCGCATCCGCAAAGAGCGTATCGACCGGATACGATAAGAGCTGGCTGCGCGACAACTTCTACGAATGCCTCGCCTTCGAAGTACTCGGAGACTGGGATACCGTCGAAAAGACGTACCACGCACTCCTCCAAGCCTTTCTCAAACACGAGGAGAAGATCGACTGGGCGATCACGCAGAAACCCAAATACCGGCACCAGTACATACACGCACGCGTACACCCCGAAACCTTCGAAGAGTTCTGGGAGGATTGGGGCAACAAACAGAACGACTCGGTCGGAGCCATCCTCTTCAGAATCGGAGAACTCGAAACACACCGGCCAGGATGTATCCTCGAAGATGAAGACGAGCGCAGAATCGCACAGAAGCTCGTCGACTACCTCGCCTCCATCGAATACTGGCATGACGAGGACAGCGGCATGTGGGAGGAGAACGAAGAGATCCACGCATCGTCGATCGGAGCGTGCGTCGCAGGACTCAAAGCGATGGACATGCTCGAACGCATCAGCGTACCCGAAGGACTCGTCGCAAAAGGAGAAGCCATGCTCAGACGGCTCTTGCCGCGCGAGAGCGAAGGAAAATTCGTCGACCTCGCACAACTGAGCCTCATCTGGCCCTACGATGTCGTAACCCCCTCAGAGCGCGATGAGATCCTCAGAAACCTCGAATACCACCTGCTCAAACGACGCGGCGTGATGCGCTACAAGACCGACTACTACTACAACAAGAATCCGGACGGATGGAGCGAAGAAGCCGAATGGACGTTCGGATTCGCATGGCTCGCCATCATCTATGAGAAACTCGGCGACTACGAGAAAGCCAAACGATTCCTCGACGAGATGATCGCTGCAGACACCGAGAGAGGCATGCCCGAACTCTACTACTCGAACACGGATGAGCCCAACGAGAACACGCCGCTCGGATGGGCCGAATCGCTCTTCATCGTAGCGCTGCACGAGATGAACCGCAAGATTCTCGCCGGAGAAACCATCCACTCCGAACAAGAAGCACAGGAAGGGCAGACCGCATGACACCCATCTATATGATCGCATCCGTTCTGATCCTCGGTGCGCTCGCTGCATGCTCGAACGCACCCGATGAGATCACGATCCGTATCGAAGGACTCCCAGAAGGTGCAGAAGCGCTCATCGCGATCGACACACCCGAAGGCGAACGGATCTTTCTCAACCAGAGCGCTACGATCGGAAACCTCACGCTCGGGGAATACACCGTACGCGCCGGAACAATCGCGTTCGAACGTCGGATGTACGAACCCGAACCAGCCGTCGTAACCTTCGAGCGACCGGTTGAACAACCCATCATATTCACCTATCAGATGGACGAATCGAAGCTGCTCTCACCAGGAGCGAGATACATCGACACCAGTATTTTGGGTCCGATAGAATCCGAATGATGGATCGACACAGCAGAGCAACCGGTATCCGACACTACGCGAGGAGCGTTTTCGCATACCTCTCCCGAGAATCGAACCCTGCTCGTGACTTCGAAGAACACACGCTCAAACCGTGGAACTCATTCGATGACGGACTCGAAGCGAGGATGACGAACGGAGCATGGTACGTGGAGACGCCGCTCAAATTCGCACGCGGCGCAGTACTCGGCGCAGGAACAGGAGCACTCGTGGACGCGACTCTGCAGACCGGATCGACGTATGCGTTCTACGGAGCGATCCTCGGAGGACTCATCGACACAACCCAATACCAGGCCCGCGGCATGATCAACCTGATCAGAGCTACGCGATGAGCCACGCCGTCGGACCCGTCAGACATGCGAGAAGTGAGATTTTGGGAACCTCCTGTTTGAGCGCATAGTAGCCGAGCGCAGTACACACGAGACAGAATACGACGCCGATCACACCGGTGAGCCATATGACGGCCAGTCCGTTGAGACCGAGAACCGCAAGCGTCACCGTACTATAAGGGATCTTCGGCAAGATGCGGATCAATGCCTTGGCGAGCTGAACGGCTATGAGCGGTGCTGCGATGAGCACGAGCGCCACGATGAGCAGCGATGAGTCGAGCGCGAGCGGACTGCCGAGCTCACGAATCCCCACAACGGCACCGTTACGCGCACGATCGAGATAGGCGAGCGTGTAAATCGAAGCAGCATAATTGACCGTCGAGAGCGACGAGTTGAGCGCGATGATACGCTCAGGCGTCGAAGCCACCTGGGGCAGGTAGCGCGATACGAAGTACGACGCAGTCGACGCACCAGCACCTGGGAGAAAGCTGAAGAGCATGCCGATCGGAAGCGAGGCGAGCACCGGCACCGGATCGGGACGAGCGAGGCGCGTCGACCCGATTTCAGGAGCCTTCGCCTTGCTCTTGAGCGACTCGATCAAGTGAGGGATGCCGAAGAGTCCTGCGAGAAGCGGCATAAGCAAGTCTCCTTCGAGCGATACGAATCCGAGCATGATCGCACCGGCCGTCACGAAGGCAACTACCGGACGTTTCGAACGCAGAATCGGGATGAGAATGAAGAGACAGAGGATGACGACCGTGAGATGACGCGAGAACACCTGTGCAAGAAACGAGAGGATGAACGGCGCTGCAGGAGCGATGAGCACACAGGCCAATCCTCCGATACCGCTCGAAAACGCTGAGATGCTCAATGCCTCGAAGCTGCGTCCTTCTTGGGCGAGCTGGTGAGCCGGAAGCTGGGCTTCAGCCGTCGTAGCATCAGGAATACCCAAGAACGCCGTCGGTACGAACTCAGTGATCGAATGCGTGATCGCAAGGCTCAAGATGTAAACGGATGCTCCGAACGGATCATCGATCGAACGCGCGAGCATCACCGCTACGACCGTATTCACATGGATGCCCGGAAGCAGTCCGGTCACGATACCTGTAGCTATTCCGAAGAGGATGTTGAGGTACACGGACTCGTGAGGAGAGAGGGTTCAAGAGCCGTATTCAGAGAGAACCGGTGATCATCCGAACGCTTATGAGCACGAGGATCGTTTCAACGCTATGCGCGTGATCGGAATCGCAGGACCATCGTGCTCGGGGAAGACGACGATCGCACAACTCCTCGCAGAAGCGCTCGACGCACAGATCATCAGCGCGGATCTCACCTACATCCGCGGATCGGAGCGACCGCTCGTCGAAGGAGAAGACGGAGTCCTCTACGACTCGTTCGAACGACCCGAACTGTACGATCACGAGCGCATCGCACAACTCCTCACCGAGCTCTCAAGCAAGGATTCGAGCACGATCACGCTCCTCGACTGGGAGACGAAAGGACACTACGACGTCGAAGTGAGCGCTCAGCGACCGATCATCATCGAAGGATTCGGCTTGTACACGCACGAAGAGCTCGCATCGCTCATACCTGAGAAGTACTGGATCGACGTGGACATCACCGAGACGATCCGAAGACGCCTCGCCCGCGGCGGACGCAAGAGCGATCGCGCATACGCCCAGATCGCACGAGCCGAACACCGATGGATCGAAGACCAGAAGAACGCGCCGGGCGTCATCGTACTCGACGGCACAAAGCCGATCGACGTGCTCTTCAACGAAATCAACACACGTGCACTATGAACGGAGCACGTGGACGTCGAAGCGATCGAACAGATCCTGTGTTCGTGGTGTGCGATCAGCGCCGATCACCGAAACACCCTCAACCGAAGCTCCTGCATGGGTGACGAGTTCTATCGCAGCACGCACCTGTTCACCCGTCTCGATCCAGTCATCGACGATGAGCACTCGAGCATCCGAAGCGATGGCATCAATACGTATCTCAAACGACTTCTCAGTCTTCGTGTAATCGGTGAACGAAACCGTTCGTTTCTTACTCTCATCGACCGGAAGCTTTCCGGCCTTTCGGATGGGTGCGAATCCTGCATCGAGCCTGAACGCCACAGCGGATCCGAGGATGAATCCGAGCGCTTCGAGGCCTACGACCACATCGACCTTCCCCACGAACGGAGCGGCGAGTTCCTCGACGAGTTCAGAGAACACCGCTGAGTCGTGGAAGAGCGGTGTTACGTCATAGCGAACCTTCGTTTCGGTATCGATACGGTCGAGGTCCATATACGGCTGCCGGGATTCGAACCCGGGTCACGACCTTGGGAGGGTCGGATCATACCACTAGACCACAGCCGTCTCGTGCCGAGTCGAAACGATTGCGCTCATAAACGTTACTCCTCACTGCGCACCTGGAGCACCTTGTTGCGCTGGTAGAAATCCTCAATGGTACCCGGATGCCACCAGATCCCCTTACCACCATAATCATTGATCTCGCCCGGCACGATCAAGTCAAGCCTGTGGAACGATACATTCTTTAGAGCGTCAAACCGCCGGATGGTGATGGAGGACCTTGACGGCATCCGATACCTGTACAGGCTCAAGGAGATCGAGCGGTTGAACTCGGTAGGTTCGAGGCGGGAGAGCGCCGCAGAACACTCATGGAGCTGCCTTGTGCTCGCCGACTATTTCATGTCGCGCTCCGATACAGGTCTGGACCGCCTCCGCGTCTATGAACTGCTCGTCTACCACGACGTCATCGAACTCGAAGCAGGAGACACGCCGACAGAACCAGGAGCGGACCTGACCGGGAAAGAAGAGCGGGAACGAGCAGCGATCGAACCCGTGGGCGCGCGACTCCCACCCTCTCTTGAGGATCGCTTCATCGCACTCCACACCGAATACCAAGAACAAGAGACTGCAGAGGCGCGGTTCGCCAAATCCATCAGCGCGCTCGATGCGATGATCCACGAACTCGACTATCCTGAGGATTGGAAGGGATGGAGCGAAGCGTTCCTCACAGAACGCAAAGCCCACCTGTTCGAACCGTTCCCCCCGCTTGCACGCACGTTCTCTGAGATCCTCCGCTACATGAGAGAGAACGGCTACTTCGAAGCGTGAGAATCACCTGCTGCGAACGCCACAGACGACGGTGTTGTGTACGATCCGTTCGAAGTACGCTCGATCCGCTCCTCTCGGATCACGCTCATACGCATCGAGGTACTCATGCATCTGATCGAATCGGTCCTCGAAGCGTTCGGTGAGCGGGAACGCATAGGGTATCGCCATAAGTCCAGGTTTGTGCTCGAGCGCGCGCTCCATGAGCTCAGCGGGGTAGAGGTCTTTCCATTCATCTTCAGGCGTCGGTCTGATACCAACGAGTTTCATCTCACCGCGCCCTATGTTCACGAGCTGCGGCAGTTCATCGAACCAATTCCTTCGTAAGAAGCGGGCCCACGGGCACGGGAGGATGCGCTGGTCTCCAACGATCTTCCCGAGCGAATCGCGCTGCTGGGCAGGATCGAAGCGTTGCGCATCGGCGCCAATCACCATCGTGCGTACCTTGTACATGTCGAACGGAACGCCGTTCTGTCCGAGGACTCTTCGCACAACGATACCCGCGTGGAGCAGCCCGATCAAGCCGCATGACCCTGCGCGATCGTGTGGTCGGGACGCCATGGTACCGAGAAACATACGTTACTTTATAGTGATACTCGTTCGAGTACTACCAGAAACCATATAAACACCCCAAAACCACCGCGTTGACGTAAGATCAACAACCACATTGGGGTGAAGCGAATGAAAGTGAAACCGATCGGAGAACGCGTGCTCATCACGCCCGACAAAGAACAGGAAAAGACCACCGGTGGCATCTACCTACCCGACTCAGCACGAGAAGCCAAGAAACGAGGCATCGTCGTAGAGGTAGGACAGCTCGAGAAAGGAGAGATGCCGCTCAAGAAAGGAGACGTCGTCCTCTATGGCGGATACAGCCACGAAGACTTCGAGATCGATGGAAAAGAGTACATCATCGTCGAGTTCAAAGACGTCGTAGCCAAGATCGAATAAGGTGAACACAATGGCAAAGCAGATCACATTCAACGAGACCGCGCGCGACTCGCTCCTCAAAGGGATCGACAAGGTCGCGAACACCGTCAAAGTCACCCTCGGACCGAAAGGACGAAACGTCGTACTCGATAAGAGCAGCAAGCCCGTCGTCACCAACGACGGAGTGACGATCGCCAAAGAGATCGAACTCACCGACCGGTTCGAGAACATGGGCGCCAAACTCGTCAAAGAAGTCGCGAGCAAGACGAACGACCTCGCCGGAGACGGAACGACCACGGCAACCGTGCTCGCCCAAGCGATGGTCCGTGAGGGCCTCAAGAACATCGCAGCAGGAGCCAATCCGATGGATGTCAAACGCGGCATCGAGAAAGCCACCACCGGCGTCGTCAGCTACCTGAAGAAAGAGAGCATCGCCGTATCGACGAACGAACAGATCGAGAACGTCGGCACCATCAGCGCGAACTCCGACCCGCAGATCGGATCGCTCATCGCCCAAGCGATGCAGAAGGTCGGAAACGATGGCGTCATCACCGTCGAAGAAGCCAAGAGCGCAGAAACCTCGCTCGACGTCGTCGAAGGGATGCAGTTCGACAAGGGATTCATCAGCCCATACATGGCGCTCGACCAAGAGAAGATGGAGAGCGAACTCGAAGACGCATACGTGCTCTTGACGGATCGCAAGATCAGCAACGTCAAGCACATCGTGCCGGTACTCGAACGCGTAAGCAACGAAGGGAAACCGCTGCTCATCGTAGCCGATGACCTAGAAGGAGACGCGCTCGCCGCGATCGTACTCAACATCATGCGCGGAACGATCAAAGTCGCAGCCGTCAAAGCACCGGGCTTCGGAGACGAGAAGAAGGCCATGCTCGACGACATCGCAACGCTCGTCGGAGCAGAAGTCGTATCCGAGGATCGCGGCATGAGCCTCGACTCGATCAGCCCGAGCGTACTCGGACGCGCGCGTAAAGCGACCGTCACACAGAGCACGACGACGATCGTCGAAGGAGCCGGCGAGAAAGAAGCGATCGCACGGCGCAAGAAGCTCATCGAAGCGCAGCTCAAAGACACGGACTCCGAGTTCAAACGCAAGGACCTGCAAAAGCGCCTCGCACGCCTCGGAACCGGGATCGGCGTCATCAAGGTCGGAGCAGCGACCGAGACAGAGATGAAAGAGAAGAAGATGCGTATCGACGACGCGCTCCACGCGACCAAGGCCGCCGTAGAAGAAGGCGTTCTCGCAGGAGGAGGAACGATGCTCTTCAGAGCCATCAAAGAGGTCGAAGCCAGAGGACTCGAAGGCGATGAAGTCGTCGGGTACAACCTCGTCATGACTGCGCTCGAATCACCGGTACGCCAGATCGCTGCGAACGCCGGAAAAGAAGGAGCCGAGATCGTCGCCAAACTACGCGAGACGAAGGGAAGCGTCGGCTACAATGCGAAGACCGACACGTTCGAAGACCTCGTCAAAGCAGGCGTCATCGACCCGACAAAAGTCATCAGGCTCGGATTGCAGAACGCCGCATCGATCGCAGCGATGGTCCTCACCACCGAAGCGCTCGTAGCCGACTACGACGAGGAGAAGGAGAACAAGAGCCCGGCGATCATCATCTGAAGGCCACACGAAAACCCTTTTCATAATCTTCAAGTATGATAAGCTGTGAGGGCGTGTTATGGGAATTTCAGGAGTCGTCTTTCACGAAGCAGCGCTCGGAGGACCAG
>JBLKOL010000047.1:0-2858 GCA_047602765.1 Candidatus Woesearchaeota archaeon | reverse complement strand
ACGTTCCAGAACTCCTTGACGTAGTCAGGCCTGCGGTTCTGATACTTCAAATAGTAGGCGTGCTCCCAGACGTCGAGTCCGAGGATCGGAGTCGCACCGTGCATGATCGGACTATCCTGATTCGCTGTGGAGACGACTTCAAGACCGCCGTCCTTGACGACGAGCCACGCCCACCCCGAACCGAATCGGCTGAGCGCTGCAGCCTCGAAAGCCTCTTTGAACTGTTCGAAATCATCGAACGACTCATCGATAGCCTCGGCAAGCACACCCGAAGGAGCACCCTGCCCCTTAGGCGTGAGGATCGAGAAGAACAATGCGTGGTTCGCATGACCCCCTCCATTGTTGATCACCACTTGACGGATCTCCTCGGGAACCTCCTCGATGTTCGAGAGGAGGTATTCGACCGGATTATCGCCGAGCGGCGTACCCTCAACGGCTTCGTTGAGCTTGCTGATATAGGTCTGGTGGTGCTTGGTGTGATGGATCTTCATCGTCTGCGTATCGATGTGCGGCTCGAGCGCGTCATACGCATACGAAAGCTTCGGTAATTCATAGGTCATACGTTCACCCCAATGGCCCGGCGCAGAAAACACTATATAAAAGTAGTGGAGTACGGTGTGTAGCATCAGTAGTGAGGAAGATATGAGACTCATACCCGTCGAATCGAACGAACAAGCAGGCGTCATAGGAGCATCGCTCATCGCACACAAAGCGGATCATCCAATCTACGCAGCCTTCCCCGGAGGACGCAGCGTCGTACCCATCTACCAGGAACTCGCACGCTATCCCGCAGCGATACTCGAACAGCTCAACGTACGCATCGCAGATGAACGCATCGGAGCCGAACGCAACGAGGCAGTCATACGAGAACACCTCATCGAACCGGCCGAGCGACGAGGAGTAGCGATCGGATTGAAAACACCGCTGCTCGAAGGCGACCGTGACGCGATCATCGCCTCATACCGCGAGACGATCGACACCGAAACGTTCGATGTGGTATTGCTCGGCGTCGGAGAAGACGGACACGTACTCGGACTCTACCCCGGATTTCCCCAGCTCGACAGCACCGAGAAGGTAGAAGCGTTCGACGACTCGCCAAAACCACCACCCGAGCGGATGACCACGACACTGCGATGCTACGATCCGAGACGAACCCGGGCGATCATACTCTTCCTCGGAGAAGGGAAACGCGCCGCGTTCGAAGCGTTCAGACGCGAACCGGACCACCACACGATACCCGCAGCATACTTCGCCGCCTTCGAAGACGCATACGTCATCACAGACCTGCTCTGAAGGCGTGAAGCGCTCAGATACGAGCGTACCAGCACGTTTAAGTGTTCGCAGATCATGCCGTATCCATGGCGCGGCTCACGAGGAGTAACGATAGGATCATCGCAGGGGTCATCGGAGGATTAGCCGACTACCTACGCATGGACGTGAGCGTACTCAGACTCATCACGATCGTGCTGCTCTTCTTCTCGCTCATCGTACCCGTCGTCGTATTCTACATCGCCGCATGGATCATCGTGCCAGAAGCGTAAGTGAGGTGTTGTCTTTCCTGTGAAAAGCTTTATATGGTGTTTTCCGCTGGGTCTGTAGATATTCCGCGAAAGCGGGAGGGTTACCAATGCAATACGCCTCACACCGGACTAGAATCTTGTCGTTGTTCATCTTCGCACTTATACTCGCCGCACCAGCGTTCGCAGATGACGGAGATCTCGTTTCGATCGAACTGCTCGACACGACGAGCACCGGTAAGATCGACGTCGTGGAGATCACGGTCGAATACGCCGTTGAGACAGCGGCCGAAGTGCATTTTCCCACGAGTGAAGCTGCCGCTATCGCAGCGTTCACCGTAACCGATAACACGACGAGTGAGGAAGTCACGATCGACAGCATCACCTTCGAATCAGGCGATGGGGCGGTCGCAGTCTTCAGACTGGTGCTCGATGAAAGCGATGCTAACCTGAGTTACGATACTTCCGCTGACGCTTTGGACGTCGACTATGATGGTTCTGGAGAGGAACTCGCGATCAGAGATGGTAGTTCAGATAACCCTGTCTCCGTAGCGAGCTTCTCAGGCGTTACGAACGATGACGGAGCTGGCCCTGCGATCGTGAGCGCTCGAACGCTGAGTACAACGACGTTCGAGATCGTGTTCTCCGAAGAGGTCGACTTTTCGACCATCGCAGATGGGAACCTCGAATTCGAGAACACCGAAACAACAGGATACGAGAGCATCGCCGTGGCTGATCTGGATCCCGCCAGTGATTCGGACACGTACGTCGTCACCGTAACCGACGAGTTCGCCGTTGATGAGGCTACGGCTACGGTTCGGTTCAGCGGTGCGGGTGTTATCGAGGACTTGGTGGGGAACAACAACACCCAGACGGCAGAAGTCACGATCGCAGACGGCATCGCCCCGACGGTTACAGGCTTGAGTGTTGATCTTGCTCTTGTGACGCTCTCCAACAACGAGATCGAGGTCGAAGTTACGTTCTCTGAGGCAATGGATGACACGGTTGTCCCCGTGATCACGTTCAGTGCTGGTGGCGCTTGGGACGCTACTGGTCCGGGTAATTGGAGTGTTGGTGATACGGTGTACACGCGCAGTTTCGAGGCTCCGGTTGGTTTGGAAGCTGATGATGTGAACGTGACTGTGAACGCTGCCGCTGATGCTGCCGGTAATGTGATGTCAGAGCACATCGAACCAGATCAGTTCGACATCGATACTCTGGCTCCAACCGTTCTGAGCGCTACGACCGGAGATGTAGACGGGAACGGACGCATCGATCGGATCATCGTCGTGTACTCCGAGCCCGTTGTGGACGCAGGATACAATGCAGTAGCGGTGAGCG
>JBLKOL010000014.1:0-24890 GCA_047602765.1 Candidatus Woesearchaeota archaeon | reverse complement strand
GTCTTGGTGAAATACGATGACACGCGTTTGCGCAACCGCTTCGCCTTGCCGATGTAGAGCACCGCCCCTTTCTCGTCATAGAAGCGGTAGACGCCCGGCTCGCTCGGGATAGATGCGCGCAACGTGTTCCACTCGATCATACGATGTGCTCATCGGATGCCTTTTATTAGCCTCTCTTCCGCAACACTGAAAAGGAACGCCTCACAGGCGCCGTACCATGAGATACGCACTAGTAGTGCTCATGGTCGCAGTGCTCGCGCTCAGCGCCTGTGAAGCCGAGGATCCGGAGCCGGAATTCGTACCGGCTCCTGACACGCCGCAACCAGAGGTCCCGATGCCTCCCGATCCGGAGGACATCTTCGATGACGACATTGATGATATCGATGACGATTGGGATCCTGTGATGGACACAGAGCCCGACGTGGTCATCCGCATGGACGGTGGTATGTTCTGGTTCGAGGTCGATGGAGTCCGTAATCCTGACATTACTGTTCAGCAGGGTGATCTCGTTCGTATCGAGCTTACGAGCGTCGCGGGGCGTCATGACATTGTGATTGACGAACTCGGGGTCGCAAGCGAACTCATCGACGCAGGTGAGTCGACATATGTCGAGTTCGTCGCCGATCAAGTCGGTGAGTTCGAATACTACTGCAATTTCATGCAGCACCGCGAGCAGGGGATGTACGGTACGTTCATCGTCGAGTGAACATGCTCGAAAACGGTTTCTTCCTATCACCCCGGGCCTATGCTTCGGTTCCCGATAGCATGGTCGCCTTGATACTTCACGTGGAATCATGATGGCTGTACGGGGCAGAGCTTATAAGCTCGTTCGCTCTGGAGCGGGTATGGATGTGCGACCCTCGGTGATCAATGCGCTCGTACCTGAACTCTTCGGCAAGGTCGTCGTTCCCGGCCTACTCGTCTCTCTGGTGATCCTCGCGCTCGGGTGGATGCTTCCGAGTACGGGCGATTTCACGCTGCTCGTATTGCTCGGGAATCTGCTTACTGGATGGTCGGTCCATCTCGTCGTCTGGGGTGTGCTCTTGCTCCCGTTCGCGTGGACGCTCGTCGTACTCGCGCGTACCGTCTACCGGTTCGGTCCTGCTTCGGTGACGCGCGAGTTCAGTTTGTTCGTGGTGCGCAGAACGACGATTCCCTACAACAAGATCGTGCACGTCAAGATGCGCATGTCTATATGGGACCGTATTTCAGGAGCGGGTAACATAACCCTCCATACGGCTGAGAACAACGCGCCGGACCTCACGCTCCGGTTCATTCCCTCGCCTCAGAAGATGGAGAAGTGGCTCATCGGGAAGATGAAGTAGATGGAATACCTCGTACTGGCGCTCATCGGACTCGGGGTCGGAGTGCTCACCGGCATCTTCGGTATCGGTGGCGGTTCGGTCCGCATACCGCTCCTCGTGTTGACTGGGATGCCGCTCGTCGTGGCTTTCGCGACGAACATGTTTGCGATCCCCTTCTCTTCGGCGGTGGGCGCCTATATCCATAGGCGCAACATCGCATGGGATTCGGTGGTTCCTTTCACGATCGGAGGGGTGTTCGGTATCGTGATCGCAACGTTCTTCGTAGGTGTCGTTTCGAGCCGAGTGCTTGCCATCCTCTTCTTCGCTGCGGCGATCATCACAGTTATTGGTCTCTACCTCGATCGGATCAGCCATCAGGCGTCATCGCTCATTGAACGAACGCCTCGTTCGCTCTTTCTCGCAGCGCTCATAGGCAACCTGATCATCGGTGCACGTGGGGGGAGTGGGGGAACGCTCTTCCCTCCGCTCTTGCGCGCCTTACACATCGATATGCATCCGGCGATCGCCACGTCGCTCTTCGCAGGCTTCTTCTCGTCGATCGCAGCCCTGATCATCTACGGTATCGGAGGACACGTGCTCGTCGTTCCCGGCGTGATCATCGCCGGCTTCGGCATCATAGGCAGTATCATCGGGAGCCACGTATCGCTCCACATCGACGGCAAGCACTTGGCGATAGGGCTTTCGGTCACCGTCATCCTGCTCGCCATCTCGGTGCTCTACGGCGAGTTCTTCTAGAGTTCTTTGACCATGAGGTGGTCGTTGAAGACGACGATCTCGCCGTTGTCGCGTTCGACCTGCCACGGGTCGATGCCTCGATCGGTGAATCCGAGTTTCTCGTAGATCGGCTTCGCATACGCTGAGGTGTGGCATGAGAGCGTAGTCACGCTTCGCTCTCGAGCGCGCTCTTCGAGCGTGTGTTGTAGTCGTCTGCCGATTCCGCGTCCGGTGAACTGTGGGTCGACGTAGAAGAACGGTATGAACCCGTCTGTGCCTTCGCATGTCATCGTAATGAATCCGAGTACGACTCCGTTCTCTCTTGCAACGAGCGTAGCAGAACCTTCGAGGTAGTGTGCGAACTCCTCAGCGTCTTCGGGCTTGTCGTAGAGGACAACCCCTCTCTGCGCTTCGCTCAGTTCATCCCAGTTCAGAGCACGGGTCGCGTCGTTGTACACCTTGATGAGACTGCTCAGATCATCTGGCTGGTAGTCGTCGATCGTCATAATCCTTTGAGGCTTCTGCCCGTTTATACGGGTTCCGTTGTCTGCCATGGTTGGATCATTAGGGCTCTACGCATGTGATTACGAGATGTTTTTCAACTCTTCGATCGCTCTGAACGTCTGTGCGTTCGTCTCGAATCTGATGCCGCTGATTCCGAGCGCGATGGCTGCTCGGACGTTCTTCTCGTTGTCGTCGATGAAGATGCATTCTGATGCGGATGCTCCGATCGCGGTGAGTATCTGTGTGAAGAACGCTGGATCCGGCTTTGCAACTCCCATCTCGTACGAGTAGAACTGTCCTGACGACCATTCACTGGGTTTGAACCGCTTCGTGAGGTATTCGGTATTCGCCTTGTAGTTGTTGCTCGTGATGTACACGGTGAACCGTTGTAGGTATTCGATGAGTTCGGTGTTGAACGTTCGGTGGTCGTAGAGCCGCGTGAAGAACGCTTCGGTTGTGATCGCTGAGCCGAGCGCTTCGTTGTATGCGTCCATGAAGCTGTCGAACCGAGGGAGTTCGTCGAGGTCGAGTGCGGTTCCGTAGCGTTCGAAGAGCTCGTGAAGAACTGAAGACTCTGTGTTGTCCGTGATGTGGGGCGGTCCGAAAACGACACCGCCGAGGTCGAGGAGTATGATTCGCTTCATGGTTGTCCATCCATATGGTGGTTCTTGTAGGTTTCGTTCGAGCATCTTTTGATCGTTCGCACTCGGTGGTGACTGCTTCAGGCGATCCGTACTCACGTGCGGTTTTCTGCCGAAGGGCATATATAGATCACGCTCCCCGTACCCGTTCCCTATGGTAGTGGTCTTCGGCTCGGGCCTGATCGGTGACAAGGCCGAGGAACTCATCCGTAAGACGCCGCTCTACGCTTCGCATGGATTCGCCGCTCCTCCTCGTGTAGTGATCGCCTCAGATGTCTTAGAGGATCTCGTGGAGCGCGTGAGAGTGCGCGATCCGCTCCAGACTGCTCGTTTGGAGAATGATCTTATGCGGGTCGTTGAGCCTGTGTGTTCGTGCTTCGAGGATAGGGTTCTCGTTGCGCGTTCCTCGGCGGAGGGTGATGCGCGCGGCTCTGGCATCTACGCTTCGGTCTTCTCACGTAATGATCCTCGTTCTTTGGGTCAGGCTGTTTCGGGAGTGCTCGAGAGCTACTGGTCTGCTGATGCGGTTGCGTTGCGCGAGGATGCGGGACTCGGCGAGGGATTGGCTGTTTTAGTCGAGCCGCTCGTCGGCGGTGATGTTGGTTCGGGCAGAGCCCCGTCGCTTTCGGGTCTTGGATACTCATCAACAGCGGAAGGTGAGGGTATCGTTGTGGTAGTCCCGGGTATAGGTGGTGGTGCGTTCACACGGGGTGGTGAGCGTATCACGCTCTCGTCGTTGTGTGACGGTTCTCTGAGGGAGTACATCGATACGCAGCGTACGCTCATCATGCTTTCTCGTACACCGCTGCGAGGATCAAGACTGCTCAGAACCGATATCTCCGGTTTGGTCGATCATGAGTATCATGGAGATGTGTTCGCTCCGGACGGAAAGGTGCAGAGTGGGGTTATCGATAGGCGACGTGTCGATGAGAGCATCGATAGGGTTGATCTGCCTCTACTCTTCGATGCGATGAATAACGTTGAGGACATTGTGGGATGTCCTCAGTACATCGAGTGGGCACTCGCCGAGGATCACCGGTTTTCTCTGATACAAGCGGCTGATGCGCGTCCGAATCTCGATTCGCTCGTCTTCGAATCAGGAGGTGCCACCTTGTTCTATGCTGATTCGGTCGTCGGAACAGGATCGCTCACGTCCGAGCTTATCGTACGGTGTCGCAATCCCGATGCGATACCTGCGCTTCATGCGTTCGACAGGTTCAACGCAGGATATGTGCTCATCTACTCTTCGCGCTTGGTTCGGTCGGGTTCCGATCGTGATCTGTATTATGGGTTCGTACGCAATGCAGCTGCGTTCGTCGAGGAACAGGATTCGGTCCACTCCGGCGATCCTCTGTCGCACTTGTGCACGGAATTCGAACTTGCTGGTAAGCCTTTCGGCGTCCTCGATCAGCAGAGTGCGAGGTGGGACCGATATAATGATCGGGCGAGTTACGAGTATGGTATTGAGGTCTATCGCGGTCTGGTCCGTCTTCAGGCGAGCGAACGTGAGAATCGTATGAGGATCGCTGCGCTCGAGCCTTAGAGCATCTTCTTCAAGAACCGTCCGGTGTGTGAGCGTTTCGCCTTGGTGATCGATTCAGGGGTTCCGGTTGCGATCACTCTGCCGCCGGCGTCTCCTCCTTCGGGTCCGAGGTCGATCACCCAGTCGGCGCTCTTGATGACGTCGAGGTTGTGTTCGATGATGATGACGGTGTTCGAGTTGTCGACGAGCCGGTTGAGTACGGCAATCAGTTTCTTGACGTCGTGGAAGTGAAGTCCGGTCGTCGGCTCGTCGAGGAAGTAGACGGTGTGTCCGCGTTTGTACTTGGAGAGTTCTCGGGTGAGTTTGATCCGCTGCGATTCTCCTCCTGAGAGCGTCGTCGAGCTCTGTCCGAGTTTGATGTAGTCGAGTCCTACATCGAGGAGCGTGTCGAGTTTGCGTTTGAGCGGGGTGTGGTGTGCGAAGAACTCGGATGCTTCTTCGACGGTCATGTCGAGTACGTCGGCGATCGTCTTGCCCTTATAGAGCACTTCGAGCGTTTCGCGGTTGTAGCGTTTCCCTTTGCAGTCTTCGCAGGTCACGTATACGTCGGGCAGGAAGTTCATCTCGATCTTGATCATGCCATCTCCTTGGCACGTTTCGCATCGTCCTCCTGAGACGTTGAAGCTGAAGCGTCCGGCTTTGTATCCGCGTTTGCGCGCTTCTTTGGTGCCGGCGAACAACGCTCGTACGTCGTCGAAGAGCTTCGTGTACGTCGCGGGGTTCGACCGCGGTGTTCGTCCGATCGGATCCTGATCTATGACGAGCGTGCTCGTAACGTGCTCGGGTAGCGTGAGCTTCCGGTGCGTGCCGACGCGATCCGTGCTTCCGAAGCGGTTCCGCAATGCGGGCATGAGTGTTTGCGAGACGAGCGTCGATTTGCCCGATCCGGATACGCCGGTGATCGCGACCATGACGCCGAGCGGGATGTCTGCGGTGACGTTCTTGAGGTTGTTCTCCTGTGCCCCTTCGATTCTGATGGCTCCTTTCGCTTCCCGGCGTTGTGATGGTACGTCGATTCTTCTCGTTCCACGCAGGTAGTCTGCGGTGAGCGAGCCGCTCGCCTCGATCTGAGTCGGTGTTCCTTGGGCTGCGATGTGTCCTCCGTGCGCTCCCGCTCCGGGTCCCATGTCGATGATCCAATCGGCCGATCGCATCGTGTCTTCATCGTGTTCTACGACGATGAGCGTGTTGCCGAGGTCTCTGAGGCGTTTGAGTGTGGTGATGAGCTTCTCGTTGTCGCGCTGGTGCAGTCCGATCGATGGTTCGTCGAGGATGTAGAGTACGCCCATAAGGTTCGATCCGATCTGTGTGGCGAGACGGATACGCTGCGCTTCTCCTCCGGAGAGGGTCCGCGCCGATCGTGAGAGCGTCAGGTAGCCGAGTCCGACGTTGTAGAGGAACGTGAGTCTGTCTTCGATCTCTTTGAGGACTTGGTGTGCGATGGCGCGTTCGCGTTCGGTGAGTTTTTTGGGGAGCTCTTCGAAGAACCGTTTGCTCGTCTCAACACTCATGTCGGTGACGTCGATGATGCTCTTTCCGTCGATGTGTACGCTGAGTACTGTTTCCTTGAGGCGTCTTCCCGTGCAGGCTTCGCAGGGGATCGATACCATGAACCGCTCGATTCTGTCGCGACGGTAGTCCGATTGGGTATCGTTGTAGAGTCTCATCGTCTGCGGGATGAGGCCTTCCCATCCGTTGCGCATGTTCATCCGGGTTCCGTCGTTCCACCGTCCGGTGACGGTTTTCGATGTTCCGTAGAGGAGCACATCGCGCTGTTTCTTCGTGAACTTCGTGATCGGTGTGAAGATGTCGAATCCGTGCGCTTTGCCCACGGCTCCTACTTGTTGTGCGCGCCAGGTGAGCTCCCCGGGTCCCCAGAGGCTGATCGCTCCATCGGCGATCGAGCGTTCGGGGTTCGGGATGAGCAGTTCAGGGCTGATCGTCCGCTCTTCTCCGATGCCGTGGCATGCGGGGCAGGCTCCAAAGGGGCTGTTGAAGCTGAACATGCGTGGTTCGAGTGCTTCGAATACGATGTCGGGGTGGTTCGGGCAGGCTCCGTACGAGGTGTAGAGGGTTTCTCCAGATCCGCGCGCGATCTCCTTGGGTCCTCGTGAGCGCTCGGCGGTCGGGTCGAGGATGATGACGCGTCCTGATCCGACCATGAGTGCGTGTTCGACGGCTTCGGTGATCCGGTGTCGGTGTTCTTCTTCGATGCGGACGCGGTCGACAACGGCTTCGATCCAGTGTTTCTCGTAGCGTTTGAGCGTGACGTCGAGTTCGTCGAGGCGCTCGATCACACCGTCGATGCGTACACGGGTGAATCCGTGGCGTGTGAGGTCGTCGAAGACTTTCTCGTGCGTTCCTTTCTGTCCTCGTATGATGGGGGCGAGGATGATGATCTCGCCCGAATCGCGCATGATGCTCTGTACGATGTTCTCGGCGCTCTGAGGTTTGATCGCCGTACCGCACTTGGGGCATACGCTCGTGCCGACGCGTGCATAGAGCAGTCTGAGGTAGTCGTAGATCTCCGTGACGGTTCCGACCGTAGAGCGCGGGTTCTTCGACGTCGTTTTCTGTTCGATCGAGATCGCAGGACTCAGTCCTTCGATCGAATCCACGTCAGGTTTGTCCATGAGTCCGAGGAACTGTCGTGCGTATGCGCTGAGCGATTCGACGTATCGGCGTTGTCCTTCGGCGTAGATCGTGTCGAAGGCGAGCGTTGATTTGCCCGAGCCTGAGAGCCCGGTGATGACGATGAGCTTCTCTCGGGGCAGGTCGAGGTCTATGTTCTTCAGGTTGTGCTCACGTGCGCCTCTGATCTCGATGTTCTCTTTCATCCAGCGCACTCGGCCAGACGAACCGTTTTTAACCCTTGTGAGTGTCCTGTGGTTCAGACGAGGATCCGGTTGTTGAGTGGGTAGGCCGCGATCGTCTCGTACCGTGCTCCATCTTCACTTAGGCGTGATTCGATGAGTTCGACGTCGGTGAACTGCCAGGTGAGCGGAACGTGGAGCGCCTTGAGTGCAGCGCGTAATCCGGCGCGGTTCGTGCACCGTCTGATGCGTGCGATGGTCGCGTGGCTCATGAATCGTCGCTCTTTGGGGAATTGGTCGCTCAGTGCGGTATCGATCGCTCGCTGAACGTGTTTGATGCCGGTGATATGCGCCCAGATGATACGATTCGAGAACGAGCCGAAGCCGTCGATACGCGCGAGTATGTGTTCGAACGCGGCTCCTTCGAGCGATTCGCGTACGCGTTTGATCGTTTCCTCGTCGATCTCTCCGAGGAACTTGAGCGTGACGTGCAGGTTCTCGACGGGTGTGAATCGTCCTTCGAAAAACGGTGCGATCGCCTCTTTGACGCCTTGAAGTTCTTCTCCGATATGTCGTGGGATACGAACACCGACGAATACGCGTCGCTTCAGTGCTCCGATACGTTGTGCAGACTTCAGACCGACCCCCATAGCCGTATCGTGTTCTCATACTACTAAACGGTTTCGCTTCGAAAACCATATGAAAATCACGTGATTTCCTGTGACCTGGCATGGAAGACGGGTATGATTCGATTGAGATTCTGTGTTCTGGAGTATCGGTGAACGGAGTTGCATACGCGTATGGTCCTCTGCTCGATGTGGCGCTCGAACCGGTTATTGCCCGTGTACAGACTCGGACACGCAACGCACGTGATGACGTCGATGTTCTCAAGTACGGAGGTCTACTCACGCGTCTGACTCGGTTTTTCGACGATCTCGTGACGAGTGTTCCTGCTCGAGTATCCCTTGATGAGCCGTATCTCGATGCGATTGTCCGTGCGCATGATCTTATGGAGGCCGGAAGATTGATCGAACGCTGCGGTGTGATGAACGGAGGCACGCTTCGATTCTATGCGGGCATCGAGAAGCGAACTCATGAGGATGTGTATCGCGTCCGGTTCCGTTCGGATCCTCCCATAACTGGCCGGCCGATACCCCTGTTCGAATAGTGACTAGCAGGTAAGGTGGAAAGGGTTTTTCTACTTCTGGATCGCTGATCCGATCAGGCTCGCCGCGGTGATGATCCCTGCGGTGAGCACGACCATCTCGCCGCTCACATCCGGATACCCGGCCCATCCTGCTCCGATCTTGATGATCCACACGCCGAGCATGAAGTAGAGGATGCCGAGCATGATGAGCAGGAGCGATGCGATGGCCGTGATCCCGATGGCGGTCAGTGTCTTAACTCCCATACTGAGGGGTACGAGGGTGAGCCTATAAACCTTGTGAGTCTTCTGAACGATTCTCTGTCGTGTACTCTGATGGCACTTTCAGGGCCAGATCATAGAGTGTGTCTCGTACTTCGAACTGGTACGCGAGGGCTGCGATGGCATGTGATTGTGCGTAGATGTTGAGAGTGATCACATGTGATGCGAGCTCCTCCTCCGCTTCGCGATCAGAGGGTTCTCTGAGTATCCGCTGTGCGAGATCTTGGGCTTCGTGGGCCGTGTTCAGCAGTTCTTTGAGTGTAGATTCGAAGTATTCTTGGGATTCCATGCGAGGAATCTGTTGTGCTCGTTCAACAAGGTTCAGAACCGAAAACCAGAACCTTTTCGGGACTGGTCTTTGATGCGCCTTTTATACGCAAGGAAGAGGTTCTCCGCCTGCTTCCGTAGTTGTACGGCGTCATCGAATCCACGCTTCTGTCTTGGGTCGAGTCCGTAGTGGATTCCCCGAGCACCCGCATATGCTGTTGCTGCTGTGAAGGCATGAACATGGGGTTTTTGGTGTGGTGTTCCTTGTTCTTCGAATGCGTTTTCGAGCGTATCGAGGAGTTGTAACGCTTCTTCTCTGAGTCCTTCTGCGATCGGGACGATGTGGTGGATCGCGGTGTTCACGCGGGCTTCGAGTTCTTCTTCGCTCGCGTCCGTGGTCGGTGTTGGTATGATTTCGCTTCCGACGCCATAGTGGGCCCTCAAGAACCTGATACACTGGTCGATCGAGGGCATCAGATGCCGGGGCATCGGATCTCGTTCGATACGTTGTTGTTGTGCGTACAAACCGTCTATGACCTCTTGTTGGTTGGTCTGCCAGTCCGCCATGGCTCTTTGATGCGAGCGGAAGATATATGCGTTTTGCTTCGAACGGTTCTTAAAGGAACGGCACTCGTATGGAGCATGACATCGATTTTTTCGGACCGAACCGGAGCGTATGAACTCCTCTACTCGTTCAAGGATTATGTATCAGAAGCACGGGTCATCCGAGAACTGCTCGTATCAGAGGGTCATCCGAACGGTTCACTGCTCGACGTCGGTTGCGGACCTGCGGATCATCTCGCACACCTCACTGAACACTACGAGGTCGCGGGTATCGATCTGAGCGAAGGGTTCATCGAACGAGCATGCGAGCGCCTTCCTAGAGGGCGCTTCGAGGTCGCTGACATGGCGGACTTCGACCTCGACGCTCCGTTCGACGTCGTCATCTCACTCTTCTCGGCCATCGGCTATGCAAAGACCCGCGAACGCCTCGCGATGACGATGCGCTGCCTCGCACGTCACGTGGCTCCCAGTGGTATCATCCTCATCGAGCCGTGGTTCGAACCTGACGCGTGGAAGAGTGGCCATACTAATTTGACGACGTATGATGGCGAGGTCAAGATCGCACGGGTAACCCGATCCGATCGTGATGGTATAGTGTCGAGTTTCGAAGCGGCGTACGTCGTAGCTGGTCCTGACGGTATCGATCAGTGGAATGAGACGCACGAACTCGGCCTCTTCACACATGAAGAACAGCTCGAGCTCCTTGAGGAGAACGGATTGTCAGCTCGATTCGAAGAGGTCGAAGGACTGTCGGGTCGAGGGCTCATCATCGCAAAGAAACCCATATAAGACCGTCTGTCCGCAACCTTCGTATGCGCCGTGACGTGCTCGTCTACTTCGTCTCGCTCCCCGCAGTCGCCTTCCTGATTCTTATCGTTACCGGCCCTTGCTCTATCGTTCCTGATTCAGGGCCTGATTCGGATCCTATCGACACGTGTATCGATGAGGTGATCCAGAAGCATGGATACTCTTGGGAGGAGGCGGAATCGCATGTACTACGTGCCTATCCAGGAATCGTACGTGTATGCCCTTCTGTGCACGAGGCGTATCGGTTGAGAAACACGTGCGACCCGTTGCTCGTACGACTCGGGCCAGGTCTTGTGTTCTACACCGCTCTGTACCTTCTGATCATCGCTCTTCTCGGCTTCAGATCATTCGGAAGGAACGCATGAGAAGAGCACGAAAAAGGTTTGGAATACCGTCACTTCTTCAGATGCACGTCCCGCTGTGGGAAGGGTATCGTGATCTTGTTCTTGTCGAAGGCGAGTTTGACTTCTTCGATGAGGTCGGTGTTCGCCGGCCAGAAGTTCTTCGATTCGACCCAGAAACGCACGTTAAGGTCCACTGAGGAGTCTCCGAGCGTCTTGACGCGGATGTCCGGCTTGGGGTCTTGGAGTACGAGTTCGTGCTTGGTGAAGACTTTCTCAAGGATTTTCTTGGCTTTCCTCAAGTCATCCTCGTATCCAATGCTGAACACGTGGTCGATGCGGCGTTTGTTCTCGAGCGAGAAGTTCGTCACGATCGTATTGGCCAAGGGCCCGTTGGGCATGATGACCGTAGTGTTCGCCGGCGTCTTGAGCACGGTATGGAGGATTCCGATCTCATGCACGGTTCCGAGTTGGCCGTGTGCTTCGATGAAGTTCCCGACGACGAACGGCTTGGTGAGCAGGATGAGCACTCCTCCTGCGAAGTTGGACAGCGAGCCTTGCAAGGAGAGACCGACGGCGAATCCTGCAGCGGCCAGAATCGCTACGAAGCTTGTCATTTCAACACCGAGCATGCTGATGACGGTGATGAAGAGCAGGACTTTGAGGGTGATATCGGTAAGGCTCGTGAAGAATCGTCTGAGTGTCGGATCGACGAGCCTTCTTGCCGTTGTTCGTCTGATCCACCCTCTGATGGCTCTGATGACCCACAGACCTACGAAGAATACTACGATCGCGCCTATGAGGCGTGGTGCATAGGCGATTCCGATCTCGATCGCCTGCTCGGTGAGGTCAGAGAGCTCTATCATCAGGCTAGGCTACCCGACCCGCTCTTAAACCTTGAGGGTTGAGGGCTTCGAAACGTTCGAGGAAGCGCGCCTTTGCGGTCTGCCAGTCGACTCCTACGATCGCGATGCCGAGCGGCTCGTTCTCTGACCAGCGCCTCAGGTCTTGGACTGAGTCGAAGAGGGCTTTTCGCTCGTCGAGCGTGATCCGCCCGTCGGCTTCTTTGACGATCGAGGGAAGTGGGTATTCGAATCCGAGCGCGCCTGCGATAACGATCATTATCTGTTCTTCGAGTTCGTGGTATTCGGTGAGGAGCGGTTTGATCGGCTTGGGGATGTCGCACAGGTACGCTTCGGACGCGTCGTGCAAGAGTCCAGCGTACGCCGCTTTCCGATCGCCTGTCTGTTCGAGTATCCAGTCGGCGATGTTCACGCTGTGTTCGGCTACCGAATAGGAGCGCGAGCAGTGTCCGTTGAACCGCACCTGCATCGCGAGCGAATGCGCGATGTCTCTGATGTCGACGGATTCGGGTCGGGGATTCCTCACGTCGAAGCGCTTGCCTGTGTGCGTCTGGATCCACGTCATGCTCTGAAGCACGATGGTCTCTTGATAAAGCTGTTCAAGATATTGGGAAAGAAAACGTGTTTTCGCTGACTGTTACTTGATCTCTTTTCCGGTCTGTGGGTTTCTCGGGCCTCGTTTGCAATCCGATCGGTCTCCGACGCACGTTCCGTCGGGGCACCGGAGCTGGGATCCTGGGCATCCGCTCGCGTGTGCGCTGATGATGTCTTCGAGGCTCGTTCCGAGCTGCCCTTGGATTCCATCCCTCTCGATCGCTCCGAGGCGAGCGTACCAGGGGTAGTCGGTCCTCATCTCGCCGTTCTCGATCGTACTCTGGGCGCGAACACTGATCGGGATGAATCCGAAGAGTCTGATCCGCTCGTCGTGTTCGATCCGTACCCGTCCGCTCTCTTCGTCGTAGTGGACGTCTCGGACGCGTTCGTTTCCGCTCACGTGGTAGGCGACGGTGAGTCCGAAGTCTCGTCCTTCGAATACTTCGAGGCTCTCGAGGTAGTCGCGTACTCGTTCGGCATCATCGTCGTTCCATGACCGTACGTTGAGGAGCGCTCGTCTCTCTTGTGCGTCTGCGAGCCGAGCCGCTACTGCGCGATGTGCTTCTTCGCGCGCTGCGCGGTCACGTTCCTCTTCTGTTCGCGTCACAACTCCGTCCCCGTCGTCGTCCGGGTCGAGGTAGTCGGGGGTGTAACGTGTGGGGACGAAGTCTCCGTCATCGTCCGAACCGTAATGATCGGGGATGCCGTCTCCGTCCATGTCTGCCGGTTCGATGTCGAGGATGGCGAGGAGCACGCCGTCTCCTCGGGCGTCTACGAAGTCGGGCCATCCGTCTCCATCAGCATCGGGATACATGAGCGTGAATCCGTTCTCGCTCCTGCGCAGTTCGAATCGGTCGCCGGCTACGAGTTCGTATGATCCTTGGTCGCCTGCAATCATGTCGGGAGCTACGATCATATTGGGTGCTACGATCATGTCAGGGGCTACGATACCATCAGAGCGGGTGAAGGCCATGGTGATGCCGTAGTGTCCTTCTCCGCGCGTCTCCCATCCGTAGAGGAGTCCGTCCACTTCGACGGCGTTCGTCGGGCGCTGTGAGGTGTCTTTGATCGCTTCGACGAAACGCACGCTCATCTCTCTCGAGGGTACGAAGTGGTACGATACGTCGCCGCGTCGTCGTTCTCCGTCGACTACGACCACGACGTCCGCTCCCATGGATCGCTTCGAGGTGTCTTGTATGAGGAGCGGACTCGCTCGGTCTCGTTGCACAGCGACGTTTCTCGCTCCAGGGTATACGGTCGGGTCATCGTCATCGCAGTCGCTTCCGAGGAGGAAGTGATCGGTGACGCCGCATACAGGAACGTTGTTCCGGTCTATGACGACGCGTGCGACGTGGAGTCCTTGGCCGGTTCGTTCAAGCGGTACGCTGATCGTCCCGTCTTCGGATGAGCCTGTCTGTGAGAGTTCGACCTTTCCGAAGCTGAGCGATAGCGATTCTACAGGTCGTCCTTCATCGCTCCCGACGTGTGCGTTGAGGCGGGTGCTCCGATCGCGTCCTTCGACGAACCACGCGTATTCGAGCGTGACCTCGTCACTATCGGGATCGACGACGGCACGTCCCCACGACCACGAGTAGACTTCGATGGTCTCGTCATGTTCGGCGCTCGGTGGCGTGTTGAGGATGGTGACGTCTCCGCTCGGCCGCGGACAGGATCGCTCGTTCGTACCCCAACACCACAGGTCGTCTCCAGATGCGCTCTCAACGCTGCACACGATCGTGTCCCGTTCGAGTTCGCACCGCGCACTCTGGGCTGGTACAACGCTCAGTTCAACGTGTGCGGGGATGCGCACGGTTCGCCCTTCGTGTGTGTATTCTGCGGCAGTTCGATACCGGTGGCTCGGTGCGTGCTCTGTATTGCTCTCGGTGGTGAGTTGTCGTCTGACGGCTTCGAGCAGTTCTTCTTCGAGTCCGAGCACGGTTCGGTAGACGTCGAAGAGTCGTGGTGATCCGTCACGCTGGGCGCGCTGTAGTGTTCGGATGTCTTCGAGGACTATTCCCTCAACAGCTTTTAGGTCCCCTCGTCTGGTGAGGTCGTGTCGTTTGTCGGCGTTCGAACGCACCGTTCGACAGACGTCGTCGCGTTCGATGCTCAGACAGCGCTCGAGTTGATTCTGGATCGTTTCGATTCGCTCGAGGAGCAGCGTATGCTCGGCCGCTCCTTCCTTGGTTTCTGCTGCGCGTGCTGTTTCGCTCGGAGCCCGCTCGGTTGCGAGGGCTTGTGCTCCGCTGATGAGCAGCAACGCCATGAGAATAGCGATGTACGGTTTCATTCCTCGTGATGCGGTGAGCCGTTTAAGAGACTTGTGAAAGAGCCTGATGCGTTCTCGTCGAGCACTACGATCGTTTGGCGTATTCGTCCTGCAGTGCTTTGAGGTGCTCGCGCAGTTCGATGGCTTTCTCGAAATCGAGATTCTCGGCGGCGAGGCGCATCTGTGCGTCGATGTCTGCGATCGTCTTTTCCAAGTCTTCGTCGGCGAGGTGTTTGGTGCCGCGGATCTCACGTTTCTTGTCTGTGATCGCCTTTCGGATCGTCACTGGAGTTATGCCGTGCTCTGTGTTGAACGCTTCCTGGTGTCTTCGTCGTTCGCGTACGATCGCAACTGCGCGTTTGATCGAATCTGTTTCTCGGTCCGCGTAGAGGATGACTCTGCCGTTCACGTTTCGTGCTGCGCGTCCCATCGTTTGGATGAGGCTTCTCGTATCGCGTAAGAACCCTTCTTTATCGGCGTCGAGGACGGCTACGAGCGAGACCTCGGGGATGTCGAGCCCTTCTCGGAGCAGGTTGATCCCGACGAGGACGTCGAACTCTCCTGCGCGCAGTTGTCGTATGAGTTCGATACGGTCGAGCGATTCGATGTCGCTGTGCAAGTACCGTACGCGTATGTTCGCTCCTGAGAGGTAGTTGGTGAGGTCTTCGGCCATGCGTTTGGTCAGTGTGGTTACGAGTACGCGATCGCCGTTCGATACTGTGTGTTCGATCTCCTGTATGAGGTCTGTGACCTGTCCTTCGATCGGTCTTATGTCGACCGTCGGGTCGAGCAGGCCGGTGGGTCTGATGATGAGTTCGACGGTGTCATCTGAACGCTGCGTTTCGTAGTCTGCGGGCGTTGCGGATACGTAGAGGACCTTGTCGAACTTCGATTCGAATTCTTCGAAGCGCAACGGACGGTTGTCGTATGCGCAGGGAAGCCGAAATCCGTATTCTACGAGCGCGTCTTTTCGGGATTTGTCGCCGCGGTACATCGCGCGGGCTTGTGGGATCGTCTGGTGCGATTCGTCGATGATCATCAGGTAGTCGTCGGGGAAGTAGTCGAGCAGTACGAACGGTGGTTCGCCGACTGATCGTCCGTCGAAGTAGCGCGAGTAGTTCTCGATGCCGTTGCAGTATCCCATCTCTTCGATCATCTCAAGATCGAACTCGGTGCGCTGTTTGAGTCGTTGCGCTTCGAGCGCAGGTAGTTCTGTGAGTCTCTGCGAAAGCTCTTGCCTGATGCCCTTGATAGCAGCCTGCATCTTCTCTTCGGGTACGACGTACTGTTTTGCCGGGTAGATGGTGATCTCGTCGAGTTCGACGATCCGCTCCATCGTTACCGGATCGATCTCGCTGATCCGATCGACCTCGTCTCCGAAGAGCTCGATGCGTATGATCGTATCGTCGTATCCTGGTATGATATCGATCGTGTCTCCGCGTACGCGGAAGCGTCCTGCTTCGAGCGGGTCGGCACGTTCGTACTGCATCTCCACGAGTCTTGTGATGAACCCTTCTCGTTCGAGCTGTCCCCTTTGTTCGACCTTTTGTGCGAGGGCGAGGAAGTCCGCGGGGTTCCCCAGTCCATAGATGCAGCTGATCGAGGCTACGACGATCACATCTTCGCGGCTCATGAGCGAGGAGGTCGTGTGCAGGCGCATCTTCTCGATCTCTTCGTTGATCGTCGCTTCCTTCTCGATGTACGTATCGGAGGTTGCGATGTAGGATTCGGGTTGGTAGTAGTCGTAGTAGCTGATGAAGTATTCGACGCGGTTCTTCGGGAAGAGTCCTTTGAGCTCTTGGTAGAGTTGTGCGGCGAGCGTCTTGTTGTGGGCGATGATGATCGTCGGTCTTTGGAGCCGTTCGATCACGTTCGCCATGACGAATGTCTTTCCGCTTCCAGTGATGCCGAGCAGCGTCTGCTCTTTGGCACCCTTCGCATAGTTCTTCGAGAGTCTCTCGATGGCTTCGGGTTGACCGCCGGCCGGCTCGAAAGGAGATGAGAGTTCGAAGCGCATCTCTCTGAGTGGTTGGGATGTGGTTTTAAGCGTTCGGCCGTTCGCTGCGAAGACGCAAGTACGTGATTCGATGGATACCATACGTTCATAAACTGAGCCGCTCGTATCGGCGTCTACGGATTCCACTGACGAGTTGAGTTCGAGAAACGTCATCATCGGTATCCTTCGTGTGTTCGGGATATTCGTGAGTCTGGGTCTCTATATCATCGGGTTCGTTCTGTTCTTCTCAGAGGTCAGATTCGTAGGTAACGCTGTTATGGTTGTAGGGATACTCACGTTGTTCTATCAAACGTACCTAAGTTTACAGGATGCTTCGCGTCTCAAATACTTCAATGCGGGTGCGAAGATCGCGATCGCTCTCGTGTTGGTACTCATGTTTTTTGCAATCCAATGATCTTATCGTACCGCTCGCTTGTACACGTTCACAAGATCACCGTTCTCTTTGTACGAGTCGACCTTCCGCATCCCGTGTTCGGTGTCGTCCATCGTTCGTCCCGTCCATCTCTTAGTGATGAACGTCCAAAAACTCGGTCTCGGATGCGCGTAGGTGACGACGAGTCCGTCGATGCGGACGCGAGCGCCGAGAATCGCTGAGAGCTGTTGGGCTTTCGTTTTCCCGAGGATCTCATACACGTACGATACGACGACCGCATCGTACTTCCGGTTCGGGATCTCGTCGACGAGCGCTACTTTGGCGTCCACGTTCGGGTCGATTTTGATTTTCTCTTTCTTCGATGGTTCATACACGTCGACGTGCACTCCTTTCACATACGAGTCGTGTCTGCGGCTCGATCCGATTTCGAGGACGTGTCCGCGCAGCGTGTCGAGGGTCATCGCATCAGTTGCTTCTCGGCCTTGCGCAGTGCGCTCTTGATGGAGTGTGCTTCTCCCCATCCGCTTCCGTTCGCGCTGATCGCGACGCGGTCGGTGAAGATGCGCAGCTTGGTCGTGATGTGCGGCTTGCCTTTGTGCTGTTCGGTCTGCTTGTCGAGCGTCGCTTTGACGGTTCCGATGCCGAGCTGTTCGGCGTATTTGGATGCGAATCCTTCGAGTTCTTCGCGTGCCCGGTTCGCGTTGATCGAATCGTCTTTGACCGCGACGCCTACTGAGAGCACCTGCTCTTGGGGTTCGCTCACCAGGTATGCTTCGAGGACGTCTCGTTGGGTGATGATCCCGTCCGCTCCTCCTTCAGTTGTGATGATGATCGTTCGTGCTCCGCTCGCCATGCGGTCGGCGATGGCTGAGAGCGGACTCTCGGGGTGTTCGGTTGCGAAGTCGCGTTCCATCGCATTGCGTACGTGCGTGTTCTGTAGCTCCTGGTGTTCTCCGAGGAGGAATATGTCTGCGCGGTTGTGGTTGAGCATGTTCTGGATGACGCTTTGGATGCTGAGCAATCCGATGACCTTGTCGTTCTCGATCACAGGTAGCCGTGAGATGTCGTGGCGTTGGAACGTGTTGGCTGCGGTTGAGAGCAGTCCGTCCGGCGGCATGGTTTCGACCGGTGTGGACATGATGTCGCGGGCGATCAGGTCCGAGTCGATCTCCTGTCCGAGTACGCTGAGCACATCAGAGGTCCGTACGGTCCCGATGATCGTATCTCCTTGTTCGACGGGGAGCATGGTGAGATCCGAGTCGATCATGAGCCTGGCTGCGCGGTGCAGATCGTCTTCAGGGTGGAGTTTAGGTGGGTGGGTGATGAGTCCTTTCACCTTGCTCTCGCTCGGGTTGAGCCTGCTCCGGGTGATCTTGCGTGTCGTGAGCGTTCCGAGGTAGCGTTCTTTGTCGAATACGAGGACGCTTCCCTCCCGGGTGAGTTCTCCGATGGCTGATGCGAGCGTGTCGTTCGCGTCGATGTAGGTGAATTCTTTATCCATGATGTGTGTTACGTTGGTCATGTGATCCCCTAAGCTACTCGTGCTCACGGTTCTTATAAAGCATTCGTGCGTTTGTCTTTCGCTAAGTATTTAGAGGGGTGGTGCGCCGCGTTGGCTTGTGAGATCCGTCGTACTGCCCATCATCGGTATCAATGTCATCGCTTTCTTTCTGCAGATGATTACGGGAGGGGTGCTCACCGACCTCTTCTTGCTCGATCAGGCGCGCGTCTGGTTCGAACCGTGGAGGCTGCTCACGGCGATGTTCTTGCATGGGAGCCTCAACCACCTGTTCTTCAACATGTTCGGATTGTTCATCTTCGGTCCGATCCTCGAAGAGCGCATCGGGGCCAAGCGCTTCCTCTACCTCTATCTCGGTGCGGGTCTGTTCGCGTCGCTCGCTGCTGCGCTCCTCTACCCGCTCTCGCTCGGAGCATCGGGGGCGATCTTCGGCATGCTCGGAGCCCTCATCATGCTCTTGCCGCGCTTGCAGATCCTCTTCTTTTTCATCATTCCTATGCCGCTCTGGGTCGCTGGTATCGTGTGGGTGATCCTCGATACGATCGGGCTCTTCTTTCCGACGGGTATCGCGAGCGCTGCGCACCTCGCGGGCATGGCGGTCGGACTTGCTGTTGGCTACTATATCAAGAAGACCGAGCCGGTTCCGGTGCGCATCACGCCTGGGTTCAGGTTCTGAATACGAACACTAATAAATAATTTCCTACTTCTTAGTGGTTATGTATTACGAACTTGACTCTCTCGATGCGATTCGAAAGGTACGACCGGAACATCCGAAGCTCCTTGGTGAGGACCACATTGGTGGGAGATTCCTCAAAGTTGGTACTCGAACGTTCAAAGATACCGATCATCCGTTCGAATACGTCGATATGAACCAGGGTACGGTCATCATGCCATACATCGAGGATGGCTCCGAGCCGTACACGATCCTCGCCGGGCAGTTCAGGCCCGGTCCTCAAGCGCACATACTCGAGTATCCCGGTGGGAACCGTGATCCAGGCGAAAGCGGCGTCGAAGCAGTAGTCAGAGAGCTCGGTGAAGAAGCCGGATGGGACCCCAGAGAAGTTGTTGCGCTCGGCGGTGAAGTCTACCGTGACGCATATGTGGAAGGAACGATCGAATCGTTCCTCGGATTAGGCCCAAAGGGTGCTCGCAGATCGCAGCAGCTCGGAGAACATGAAACGATCGACCGCTACGTGATCCCGGTTCGGGTGATCGCTCCGATCATGACGCGCAGAGACCCTGAATTCCCCGTAAGCCTTCCGACGCAGGTTACATGGCTCAAAGCCATACAGCAGCTTGGAGCGACCGGTAGGCTTCCCGATTCGGTTCGCGATGCGATCGATGCTGAGGCTCGTAGGAACCGCGTGTTCTCGATCAGCGATCTGTGAGCGCAACGCTCTTGAACGCTGATGCTCCTCATCACGCATGGATCACTTGCCTGAACACATCCGCGAGCAGCTCGAAGCTCAGAAGGACCAGTGCATCTTCTGCAAGATCCTCAAGGGTGAGATCGAGTCCAAAAAAGTATACGACGACGGTGTCCTCTCGGTGCTTCTCGATATCAATCCGGGGGCCAAGGGGCACGTGCTCGTCATGCCCAAAGAGCACTATCCGATCCTCCCGCTCATCTCGCCGTCCGAGTTCGACCGCCTGTTCGGGTTGATGCCGCGGTTCGTCGATGCGCTGAGCAATGCGATGCTCTGCGACGGTGCTTCGGTGTTCATGGCGAACGGTGCTGCGGCCGGCCAGCAGAGTCCTCACTTCCTCGTACATCTCATCCCGCGCTCGCGTGATGACGGACTCTTCGAACTCTCACGACAGCCGGTCGATGGCGCTGCGATCGCGACGCTCGAAGGTCAGGTGCGTAAGATCCTCACGCTCATGCTCCAAAAGCACGTCGGATTCTCGCCGATCGAGGGTGATGCTCTCGTTCAGAGCGATTCGATCGTCATCGCGCGTTCGCCGCTCGAACAGGTCGCGGGTCACGTTGAGATCCGTCCTGCTTCGGGCAAGAAACTCACCGGGCTTGCTGCGGAGGAATCTGCGATGCTCTTTCGCGCCGCCTCGCTCGCGAGCACGGCGCTCTTCGAGAACCTCGAATGCGAGGCTACGAACATCATCGCTGATACGCGCGAAGGCTTCGTCATCCATGTGATCCCTCGTACGGGTAGCGATGGTCTCAATCTCATGTGGAATCCGCTCCCCTCACCGCCTGATCTTTCGGCGATCGCATCAGCGCTCGACAAGACGTTCTTCAAGGTCCAGGTGGCTGCCGAGAAGGGTGATTTCGACCTTCCGGGTCTTTCGCGCTCTCAGCTCGAGGAACTCGCTGAGAAACCGACTGCCCAGGTTTCAGGTGTGCGCGACGTCGAGCCCCAGCACGAACAGGCTCGTGCTCCTCCTGACGCTCCGGTTGCGCGTGATGATCGGCAACGCATCGAAGCGGCGTACGAGCGTCTCAGACGCGTTTGAACGAGTACCCCTTCCATTCGGCGCGTGTCTTCTCGAGGCGTTCGGGCGTTCCGGTGTCGAACCACTGCCCATTGAATCGGTGTCCGATGAGTTTCCCTTCCGCGGCGAGCTGTGGGAATACGTCTCGTTCGGTCATCGTCGGTCGGTGTGGCGGTATGAATCCGAGCACGTCGCGTGAGAACGCGTAGATGCCTGCGTTGATCCAATTCGAAGGTGCTTCGTCGATGCTCGGTTTCTCGACGAACCGTTTGATGTGGTGTCCGTCCAGGTCAACGACGCCGTACTGGGTGGGGTCTTCGACGAAGGTGATGCCGAGCGTTCCGATACTCTTCGCGTCGAGGTGTGTTCGCATGAGTCTGTGGAGGTCGAGGTCCTTGAATTCGTCGCTGTTCGTGACGATGAAGTGGTCGTCCAGGTACGCTTCGGCGCTCACGAGGACTCCTGCGGATCCGGGAAGGTCCGCGTTGTCGATGAACGTGATGTGCACGCCGTGCGCATGTCCATCTCCGAAGTGGTCGCGGATGACATGTTGGAGGTGTCCGACGCTCATGATGATATCGAACACTCCGTGTTCTCTGAAGTATTCGATGAGGTGTTCGAGGATGGGTCGACCGTGGACCTTGATCATCGGCTTGGGGATCATGCGCGTTACCGGATCGAGCCGTGTTCCCTTGCCTGCCGCGAGGATGACCGCTTGCCGGACGGGTGCGTCGATGAGCAGGCTCTTCGAGACGATGTTGGCGATCTCGGGGACCGATCCGATCTGCCCGCGTTCCTGCATCCTCGAGAGGTACGGATGATTCATCACTGTGCGGTTGTCAGCGGGGCTTTTTAACCGTTCGTAGTCAGGTCCGTCTTCTGCTCGAAGATGCGAGTGCCAAGACGAGTTGGAGCAGTTCAGCGGGTGTTTCGATCAGGTAATCAGGTTCGGCTCGTCTGAGGAACTCTTTCGAGTGGAACCCCCAGGTCACGGCGCAGACGGGTATGTTCGCTTTCTTGCATGCTTTGATGTCGCGTACCTCATCGCCGATGTAGAAGAGTTCGTGCGTGCGCAGTTTGCGTCGTTTGAGCATGTTCGTGAGTGCTGATGCCTTTCTGAAGATCGGAACGTCTCCTATGATCTCGTCGACCTCGATCGAGTGTTCTTCGAGGACGCGGCGCACGATGTACTCGTGGTTCGAGGTGAGGATGATCACATCGAACTGTCTGCTGAGCGCCTGGAGCAGGTCGGTGATCTCGGGGAAGAGTTCGGCTTCGAGGAACCGTGCTCTCGCTTTGCGCTTGACCCTCCTATAGAAGCTCGGGATACGCAGGAAGGGGATGCGCAGTTCGTTTCTGATGATATCGTACCAGTGCTTCTCGCGCAGGGGCTCGGGGTCGTGGATGTGGTCGAACCGGTAGCGGTCTTTCACATCGTTCACCGAGTCGATGACCGATTGGAACGTGTCGGCGAGCGTTCCGTCGAAGTCGAAGACGAGCGCCTTAAGCATGCTTATGTCGTGGGGGTGGTCGTATTTAATGGAAACGATTGATCAGGTGTGGTGCGTGCGCAGGTTCGGGGGTCGGGACTCTCGGTTCGTTGTTGGGAGCTGTGCGCTTTGGAAACGGCGCATGAGCATCGTCAGCACAGCAGTTATTACTCTAGCGTAGTGAATGTAAGAAACAGTTATAAAGGGGTGTATTACGCTCGTCGCATGAGACTCTTCGTAGTCGGCGATCATCACGAGGACCATGACTCGCTCGAACGTGCCGTCGACTACATCAGCACCCAGAACCCCTGCTTGCTCGTGCACCTCGGTGACTTCTCTCATAATCCGTACACGCAAGCGATGGCTGATGAGCTCAAACGGACCGGTGACGTGCATAGGTTTCTGCACGAAAAGCGCGCATACAACGAAGCGCACATCAGACACGACCGGGATCTGCTCGACAGAAGCGGCGTTCCCTACCTCGTGATTCCGGGGAACTACGATCCGAATCTGATCACACTCTTCGGACAGCGGGACATGCATGCGAGAGCCATCCCAGTTGATGGTGTGATGTTCGCCGGCTATGGTGGATGGATGAGGCAACCGGGCCACATCGCGCCGCTCGTGAGATCTGGGGAAATCGTTCCGTACGATGAGCGCGAACTCTTTAGGACGGTTGTCGAAACGGAACCTGACATCCTGCTGCTCCACGGTCCCGCATCTGGCCTGAACGATCGCATAACCTCTGGCGAGCATGTCGGTTCGAAGGCTGCCGCCGCGGCGATCGATGTGGTCAAGCCCTATCTCGTATTGTCGGGACACATTCATGAGGCGCGCGGTGTTACGGTTGCTAACCGTGCGAACGGCGGTGTCACGGTCGCCGTAAACCCTGGCAACGTTGGGGTTGTCAATCCCGAGCCGCATCGTCGAACCTTCGCAGGCATCGAGACTGATGAGAACGGTCGCGCGATGAACGTGACGCTCTACTATCTGACTGAGAAGGGTGTTCGGCCGGGCGAGACGACGGATCTTTCCAACGTGTACACTCGAAACGGTTCCCTAGCGAACTGAATCCGCGCACCGAGTATAGTCGACTGAAGGGCAATCTGATCGAGACCCTACGGGTGTGTGCGTCATACGAACTCTCTCATCCGTGCCTGCCGTTCATGCTCTTCCTCTTCGCCACTCGTCAGATCGAGGGTACTTCGTCTGCGCCTCGTGGCTTTCGAGACGATGCGCACGATGCGCACGCCGAATCCGAGGCTGATGAGTCTGCTGATGCACCGCTTCTGATGGTCAGCGAGGGGTTCGTAGTCGAGTTTGACCTCGATGAACCGCAGATCCCGTCCGTTCCAGATGAGAAGATCGGGCATACCGCTCTGCGTGCACAGGTAGCATACGTGGTCGAACATCCCAGGATAGTGTACGTGCATGATGCGTTCGAGCCGCTCGTACTTCTTCGTGACGTTCGGGTAGCGTTCTCGTCGGTTCGCGTTGATGAATCCGCCGCGCCATACGACATATCCGCGCTTCTCGTAGTAGGTGCGTGCGGTGCGTTCGGCGAACCCGCGCAGCGTCTTCGGCCGGCGTGTGGTGAGGATGCGGATGCATTCGATGCGCACGTGTCATCTGAGGACCCGTTCCTCTTAAGGATCGCAGCTCGTTGTCGCGTGGGAGCATCGGACCTTCGTTCACAACACTTATATTGTGGTAAACCTATGCCCAGTTGTTGCGGGGTCGGTTGTCCTGCGGTTCTCCGAAGACACCAACCACAAAGGCTTTTAAAGAGGACCCTGCACACCACGCAAACCCGTATGTACGGGTACCATCACCACCACGGTGTGCGCTGCACGCCGATCCGAACGTGAGTTCCCATCCAATGCGACGGGAATGAGGTAGTGTGCACGTGCGGAACGCTGCGATACCAACGCGAAGAAGCGTTCCACACATTGTGAATTTCCTTAAAGTACAGTCAGGAATGATCGTACGGATAATAGCAAACATTGATTCCCGTTGATCCTGCGGGAGGTCGCTGCTATCGGAATCCGATTTAGCCATGCAAGTCCAGGCCACCCTTGAGGTGACCGGCAGACTGCTCAGTAACACGTCGTCAACCTGCCCTATCGTCTGGGATAACCTCGGGAAACTGAGGATAAGACCGGATAGGGGATGGATACTGGAATGTACCATCCCTGAAAGGACACGCGATAGGATGGGACGGCGGCCGATTAGGTTGTTGGCGGGGTAAAGGCCCACCAAGCCTACGATCGGTACGGGCCATGAGAGTGGGAACCCGGAGAAGGGTACTGAGACACGGACCCTAGCCCTACGGGGTGCAGCAGGCGCGAAACCTCAGCAATGCACGAAAG
>JBLKOL010000013.1:0-25182 GCA_047602765.1 Candidatus Woesearchaeota archaeon | reverse complement strand
GACCTCCCACAGGGGTGTTTCCTCCGAGATCACGACCGGTTCCGTACGAGTTTCCGGCTGACGAGCGCGTGTTCGTCTACCGCTCGCCGCACGAGGTTCAAGACGTCCAGAAGCATCCGATCACCACGTATGTTCCCTCGCGGTATCGACGTTGAGCGCACCACGCGTTCGTGTGAGCCGAGTCCGCCGATTGTGTGTCGAGACATACTGATGCGTCTTACGGGTTGCTCGGATTCGTATCGAAAACAATATATCGCTTGTTGTGCCTATGCGAGTATGGGCTGGCTCATCTAAGTGCTCGGTGCGATCGGGATCGCCGTCTCCTCGTTCTACTTCGTGGTGTGGTACGGCGCGCGTACGAGAATCCTCGAAGCGGTCGCACGTTCGCAGGTACGTCTCGTGGTAGAACGGTGGCAGCGCAGTTCTCGTATGGCTGAGTACGTGATCCTGTGTCTCGAGGTTCGCTCCTGCTCGCGCTCTCCCATCCTGAATTGTTCCCTTCTGAGGTGGAGGGTGATATCGAAGCATTACGAAGCGTTCAAGGGTCTCGATATCTCATTCTCAGATGGTCTGTATTCGCGATAGCAGGTCTCGTTGCGATCGTGGTCACGCTCTTTGATCTCGATGCTGATTGGTTCTTCGGGATGCTCGTCTTCGGTTTCATACTCTTCTGCGTATACCTTACGTGGTACGAATGGGTGAGCGATCGGATCCGTTCAGAATTCAAGACGCGTGTGTTCGAAGAGCCTGATCAGGGGTAACGATCGATACACGTCGAAGCGGATGCATCTGGATGGTGTGCGGGTATCGAGGACAAAAGTTTAAGAACCGCTCCTGGAGGAGGGCGGTATGGCTTCGGTGCTCGAGTCGTTCAGTGAAGGGTTCAGGCTTACCTCGGCGCACTATCGCATGTTCTTCGTACCGACGCTCGCGCTTGTGTTCATGCAGGCCGTTGCGTACTTCTATCAACAGTCGACGCTCGAGATGAATCTGTTCGCAACGTTCGTATTCACTGCGAGTATCGGTTTCTTCGGAGCTGCTTCTCAGGTGTGGATCTATTCGAACGCGCTCGCTGTAGTGACTCATAGGAAGCATCCGTTCCGTTGGTCGGCTGCACTCGCGTTGTGGGGCTACCTGATTCTGGTAACGCTCATGGTGTGGACGCTCAGCTTCATCATGGGTATGAGCGTCGTTCTGAGCGTAGGATTGCTTCCCATAGCACTCGTGCTCCTCTTGTTCTGGCAGGCGCTCCTCGTATACGTGCTCATACGCTTCACATGGTTCATCCCGGAGATAGCATCTGACCGTCGAGAGCATGGTGCGCTCGAGCGGACGTTCCAACTCACCACAGGTCACTTCTGGCAGATCGTATGGTTCATGATCATCTCGATATTCCTCGCGATCGCAGGACTCCTCGCGCTCGGTGTCGGCATCCTCTTCGCGATTCCGATGACCGTAGTAGCCTCGGTGCACTACTACGAGCAGTTGCGCAAGGAGTACAAGCGTTCGAAGGCGTAATACGAAACCTTTATGCTCACGTCCCTCATCCGGGTTTTATGAAACCCGCATATGATGGTGGTTCGATCGTCAACCTCTCCTCGTCGATCCTTGCATCTCAAGGGGTCGAACCGCGTCATCCGCCGGCACGCCTCGTCGATCCTGAGAGCCTCGGCAGAGTCGTTCTGATCGTCATTGATGGTCTGGGTGCTGATACGTTCGAACGCCTCGCCGTGGATCTCGCCCAGTATCGGATCGGAACGCTCACCTCGGTCTTTCCTTCGACCACTGCATCAGCGATCCCGTCGATCATGACCGCGCTCACCCCGGCCGAGCATGGCATCTTCGGATGGTTCCTCGATGATCCGCGATATGGCGGTGTTATCGAACCGTTGCGCTTCGAATCCATTTCCGGTTCGCTCGATCTCGATCCAGAAGAGGTCATCGATGACCTCGGCATCGCAGAGCATTCGATGTTCGCACTGCTCGACTCGGAACTCATCGTACCCAAACAGATATCGAAGAGCCCGTTCACGTGTGCGATGGCATGCGATCGTACGATCACCAGCTACGGGTACGTCGAGGAACTCGCACGGCTCATACCGGCTTCGTCAGCGCGGTTCGTACACGTCTACATCTCGCTCATCGACTCGCTCAGCCATGACCACGGAAAGCGTTCGCATGAGGTATCGCTCGCCTACGCGCATCTCGAACGGATCCTGATGGATGCCTTCGATGCGCTCTCGGATGCGACGGTTCTCATCACTGCCGATCACGGCCAGATCGAAGTCGATTCCATCATCCGCTTCGATGCGTGGGATGCGGTATGCGCTCCTCCGAGCGGAGATGCGCGTATGACGATCTGTCGTACGAACGCTTCGTTCGACCAACGCTTCACCGGTCCGATCCGCTCGTATGATCCTGACGTGCTCATCTCAGAAGGATGGTTCGGACCTTCAAGGATGGATCCGCGTTTGCGCTCCCGTCTCGGTGATCGGATCCTGATCCCTGATTCGAACGTGATGCTCGAATGGCCGCTCGTAGGAGCATCCTCCAAGCGATACCTTGGTGCTCATTCTGGGTGGACGCGTGAAGAGCTCGAAGTACCCTTGCTCCGCTTCGATGCGAAACGCTTATGACCCCAACGGCGTCTCCGGGTGTTATGATACGGTTCGTTCTCATCGTAGCCCTCGTGGCTCTTCTTGCATCGTGCGCTGCTGAACGTGACATCGAAGCGTTCAAGGTTTCCATCGAACCGACGGGTTTAGGGTTCGCCTGTGTGATCGATGGTGACGCTCCTGATTCGTGGGGTGTGACGGCGTTTTCCGGTGAAGAAGAGGTTGACATCGCCTTCACCGAGTCCTCCTCAGAACGCGTCGAGTTCGAACACCAACCCGGATTGACCCGTGTCGAGTGTGCAGCGTACTATGAGGAAGGGGTGCGTTCTGCGTTTCTCTCGTTACGGTAAGGCTTAAGAGCACTCGCCCTCCTATGTGGGTATGGCATCGGTGTTCAAAGCGTTCTCGAACGGCATCTCACTTACGTGGAGTAGGTTCGGTAGCTTCGCGCTCGTAGGAGTGCTTTTCGTGGTATCGTTCGTCATCATGTATGCTCCTGACGTCGCGCAGCTCTTTGTAGCGGACCCTGCTGCAGAGGCGTTGTTGAAGGGCCTCTCTTTACTTGTCGCGCTCCCCACAGCCATAGCGGTGGCATGCCTTACCGTATGGTCGTTGTCGATCTCACTGACCCACATGAGAGGCTCTCAGATTCCCTTCACCTTCGCCAAAGCGGGTTGGCTCGTCCTCTCTTCTTGCTCTTGGTGTCCGTAGTAGGGTTCATCGTAGGAATGGTCTTAGTGATCGTCGCCACCGTTACCGCTTTGATCAGCGGAGTGCTCCTATCGACCGGGAACCTGCTCATGCTCTTCGTCATCGGGTTGCTCTCCTCAGTCCTCTTCATAGGATTCTTGGTGGCATACCTGTACTTCTACCTCAGACTCGCAGGGTTCGTATCGCCGCTTATCGCCGATGAGGGTCTCAACCCCTTCGCGGCGATCGGGAAGTCGTGGAAGCTCTCGCACGGGCGTGTGATCAAGCTCTTCGGACTCATGGTCATGATGGGACTGCTCAACGCCTTCGGATTCCTCATGTTCGGAGTCGGGTTGGTCTTCACGATGCCCGCATCGTATTCGATCCTCGCGGATTTCTACGAACAGGTACGCCTCGAATCGAAGATATGATCGGTTCGTGAACCGGTGCTACGGATATCAGGATGCTCGGCTTCTGATACGAAACCATATAAGTTCGAGAGCTATGCATGCCGCCTATGATCGGAATCATCATATTCGGACTCCTCACGCTCCTTGCGGCTGGTTTTGCCTATAGCACGCTCAGCAAGTATCTGCTCATCAAGAACACCGCTCCCCAGCGCATCCGTTCGGTCTCGCAAGGGTTCGCGCAGCTCCATGGACGTGCTGAACCGATCACAGTGATCGAGACGCCGATTTCGCGTATTCCGGCTGTCGCCTTCCGTCTTGAGATCTACCACTACGTCAGTTCGGGTTCCGGCAAGGACCAGAGTACGAAGCGTGAGACGATCGTCGACATCACCCATGCGCCGCGCTTCATGCTCAAAGACGATACTGCTTCGATTCTCATCGATGCGCCCCGCGAGCAGAACCTCTTCCGCCTCTTGAGGCCTTCTCACTTCAAAGAGTACACGATCGGTCGTGGAGGGTTCTTCGATCAGATGCGTAATGCGTGGGCCCAGAGCAAGGGGGTGTTCGACATGAAGAGGCTCTCGTGGCCGTATGCCAAGGCGCTCATGGACTTCCGCAAGAGCGGAGACTACACGGTCGTCGAAGATGCCGTATCGGGGATCGTGTCAGAACTCCAAAAGAGCCTCGAATCGTTCGAGCCTGCCGCTGAACGCGGTCGTATCACGTGGGGAAACAACAAGCTCTACGTGACCGAACGTGCGATCCTGCCCAACGACGAGATCACTGTACTCGGTTCCGTGAGCTCACAAGAATCCGCTCCGATCGTGACGAAGGGCAAGGAAGGAACGTTCCTGATCGGGAGCGGTGATGAAGCGCAGGTCCTCCGAGGATTCCGGTGGCCGATGATCGGTGCTATCGCGTTCCTCCTCGTCTGTATCGCGCTGCTCGTACTCGTTATAACGTCGGGTGGGGTGGCGTGATCACTGCGATCATCATCGGTTCGCTCGCAGCCCTCGTCGTGTTCTTCGTGATCTTCACCTACAACATCTTCGTACGTCTTACGAACGCTGTTGATAACGCGTGGGCGAACATCGATGTATTGCTCAAGCAACGATTCGATGAACTGCCGAACTTGGTGAGTACGGTCAAAGCGTATACGAAGCATGAGAAGGAACTCTTCGAACGCATCGCCCAGTTGCGTTCTGAGTATGTGAACTGTCCGACGCTCGAAGGGAAGGGTGATGTCGCGACGCAGGCGAGCTCCACGATACGTTCGCTCTTCGCTGTAGCTGAACGCTATCCTGAACTCAAGGCGAACGAGAACTTCCTCGCACTCCAGAAGCGCATCTCCGAACTCGAGGATATGATCGCTGACCGTCGAGAATACTATAACGAATCGGTACGTATCTATAACACGCGCATCCTGCAGATCCCCTACGTATTCGTCGCGCGCCTCGGAAAATTCGCCCAGCGCGAGCACTTCAGTTTCAAAGACCGCACAGAAGCGGTCACGGTTGAGATCTGACGTCAAGGCTGCCACGCGCGTCTTCCATGTTCAATCCGTGCTCTTTGAGCATAGCATCGAGTTCGCCGTTGATCCGCGAGAAACAGCTGGGTCCTTCGTGTTCGAACACGGTTCCGACCTGCACAGCGCTCGCTCCTGCGAGCAGAAACTCGAATGCATCCCTGCCCGTACTGATGCCTCCGACGCCGATGATCGGGACGTCGAGCCGCTCAGAGAACATGCGTACGTTGGCGAGGGCGATCGGCTTGATGTATGCTCCTGAAAGGCCACCGTATCCGTTATTCGCCGCGAGTACGCTCGTGCGCGTATCCGCATCGATGACGAGCGTGTGTCCGATCGAGTTGATGCACGTGACGAACGATACGCCATGCGTTCGTATGAGCGTACTCATCGCATCGTACTGGTGGGGCTCGTAGTATGAGGGGAGTTTGAATCCGATTGGTGTTTTCATCGGTGGCAGTGAGGTGAGCAGCGCTTCGACCGCAGCGAAGTCGTACCCGATGATCCGCTTACCGACGTTCGGACAGCTCAGGTTGAGTTCGATCAAGTCAGCGACGCCGTCGAAGGCTCGCGCCATGACTGCGTACTCCTCGATGCTCATTCCGGCGATGCTTGCGATGATCGGTTTTCGCCCGCCGAGCGCGCGTACGCGTTCGACCATGGCTTCGTATCCGTCGTTGGGCAGTCCCATCGCCTGGATCGATCCGTGTTCGAGTCGGGCATATCGAGGTTCTCGGTTTCCGTCTCGGGGGAGGATCGTCACGCTCTTCGTCACGATCGCGCCTGCATCCGAGTCGCATATGGCTTCGAGCTCTTTAAGGGTGGTATCGTTCGGTCCTGATGCGTTCATCACATATGAGTCGAGGATCACTCCGGCGATCTGCATAGGTTCCTATCGCTGGTTCCGTTTACAAACGTATGGTTATGCGGCAGGCTGCATCTGATACGGTTCGCGTCGTGGTACACCCTTCTCGAGCACAGCGGCGGCTACGTGCATGCGTGAAGGGATGCCGATTCCTGCTTTTTCAAGCACGCCACGTGCCCGCTCAAGGTACATGCGCGCCTCGTTCTCATCATCCTCGCGTTCCGCTCGTGAGAGGTAGTGGTTGGCATATGTATGGTGGATCGCTTCGCGTACTTCGTTCGTTTCGAGAGGAGCGGCGACCTGGTGTCTGTGGGCTCGCTCGTATATCGCTTCGAACGGTCTGAGCGCGTGTTCGAGCCATCCTTCAGGATTGTTCGCATCGGGTCCGTGTTCTGCTGCGTGCCGAGCTTCGTTGAGGTCGAGGTAGTGCAGATTCGTGTTGATCCGTACCCACAGGTCGTGTTCGTCGCCGTGCGATTCGTGGGGTCCGCTCTGCTGCGCTTCGAAGAGGTGGTCGAGTGCGGCTCGCGGTTCGAGATCAGCATAGCGTCGTACGAGGTGCATCTTCTCTTCGTACGCCTTCTGACCTCCTTGAGCGCGGAGGGATTCGACGTATCCAGGGTCTGCTCCGGCTGCGAGCGCGGCGTCGAGCAGGTAGGAGAGGTCCCGGCCCAATCCCCTGTGTGCGGCGGCTTGGGCCTGTGCGAGCAGTTGCTCGACAACCATGATCGTCCAAGCCCCTTGGGGTATTAAGATGTTACGCTTCGAACGGCGACTTTTTCAAGGCCACCAGCCCACGCACGTGTATGGCTCGTGTCATTGTCATCGGAGGGGGTTTTGGAGGCCTTGCATCAGCGGCGCTCCTCGCACACCGCGGCCACACCGTTACGCTCTTCGAGAAGAACGCTGATCTTGGTGGTCGTGCCCGCGTCTGGCGCTCGAAAGGATTCACGTTCGATCTGGGTCCGAGCTGGTATCTGGGCCTTGACATCTTCGAGCGCTTCTTCGCACTGCTCGACGAGAAGCCTGAGGATCACTACGATCTCGTACGACTCGATCCCGCGTATCGGTTGGTGTTCGCCGATCGAACCGTTGAGATCAGCGCTGACTCAGAGGCGAACGAACGGCTCTTCGATTCGCTCGAACCGGGTGGGGCGCGAAAGCTCCGATCCTACCTTGCAGAAGCGAAGAGGCAGTACGAAGCGTCACGGTTCTTCCTCGAGAAAGAGTATCGATCGCCCTTGGACATGCTCGACCCGCGCCTCGCCAAGGTCGGTTCGATCGAAGCCTTCCGTAGCCTCGAACGATACATCCACCGTCGGTTCGAATCGGAAGAGGCTCGGCGCATCCTGATGTATACGATCGTGTTTCTCGGAGGGTCTCCGAAGACGACGCCGGGCATCTACAGTCTCATGTCCCATATGGACCTCGGATTGGGTGTATGGTATCCGAAAGGGGGTATCGGATCCGTCGTATCGGCTCTTGAGCGGATCGCGAAGCATCGGGGTGTTACGTTCAGGTGCGATGCGCCGGTCGAGAGGATCATCACCGAGCGTTCTCGTGCAGTGGGTGTCGAAGTGTCGGGTTCGATCATCGAAGCTGATCACGTCGTTGCGAACGCGGATTACCATCACGTCGAAACCGCTCTTCTCGACGAAGAGCACCGCTCATACGACACTCGCTACTGGGAGTCGAGAACCGTCGCTCCCTCAGCCTTCCTCCTCTACCTCGGCATCGAGGGCTCTGTTGAGAACCTCGCACACCACACGCTTCTCTTGGAACGCGACTGGCAGTCGCACTTCAACGAGATGTTCGAGAATCCCACGTGGCCGCGTAATCCGAGCCTCTACGTATGCGCTCCTTCCAAGACGGATCCGACGGTGGCACCCGCGGGGTGCGAGTCGCTTTTCATCCTCGCACCGATTCCTTCGGGACTCGAAGATACGCCGGAGAGGAGAGCGTCGTATCGGGATCTTCTGATCGGCGAGCTCGAACGAACGACCGGTCCCATCCGGGATCGTATCGTGCTTGAACGCTCGTTCTCGATCAATGATTTCGCACGTGATTACAACGCGTATAAGGGTACGGCGCTCGGCCTCTCACATACGCTCATGCAGACCGGCTCGTTCAGACCTCTGCAACGCAGTCGGAAGGTGAAGAACCTCTCGTACGTCGGTCAGTTCACCCATCCAGGGGTCGGTGTACCCATGGTGCTCATCTCTGCGCAGATCGCCGCTCGGATCGTCGGTGATCCATGATGGACCTGACGATCATCCGTATCTCGCGTCCGCGGTTCTGGCTCTACACGGCTGGGCCGGTGTTTCTCGGGGCCGTCTTCGCCGATCCGCTTTCGTTCCTCTCGCTCCCGCTCCTCATTACCTTCTTCTGGTTCCTCGTTCCGGCGAACATCTTCCTCTACGGTGTGAATGATCTTGCGGATCGGGATACCGACCGGTTCAATCCGAAAAAGGGTACGCGAGAACACCTGCTGCGCGACCGCGAACGACGACGCCTCATCACGGCGATCCTCGTCAGCCTCGCTCTTTTCATCCCGGTGGCAGCGTTCTCCGATCCGGTCACGCTCGGATTTTTCGTCGCATTCATCATCCTCGGAGGAGCATACTCGCTTCCGCCTCGCTTCAAAGCCATCCCGGTACTCGACGCTGCGAGCAACATCCTCTATGCACTGCCTGGCTTGGGAGCGTACGTGCTCGCCTCAGGCACGCTTCCCTCGCTTCCAGCCGCTCTTGCCGCCTTCTCATGGACGGCTGCGATGCACTGGATGAGCGCGATCCCCGACATCGATGCTGATCGCAAAGCGGGGCTTTCGACGAGCGCGACGCTCTTCGGACTGCGAGCATCGCTCATCGGCGTATCCCTCCTCTGGTCGCTCTGTCTCTTGTTCGCGTCGTTCGCAGGACTCCATCCGATCGTAATCGTCATCGGGCTCGTCTATCCGCTCATCCCGCTCATGCTGCTTCGAACGCCTTCGAGGGTCGAACGAGCGTACTGGCGCTATCCGTGGATCAATGCGATCATCGGATTCATCCTCTTTCTTGCAGCCGTATTCGCATGAACGGAATCCAAGCGGACTGCTCTGCGCTATCGGTTCCATGCCTTGAGAACGTTCGGGCGAAGTCTTACTGAGTTGAGTACGACGCTCACCGAGCTGAGCGCCATGGCTCCTGCTCCGATCATCGGGTGGAGCAATCCTACGAACGCGACGGGTATGGCGACGGCGTTGTAGAACCACGCCCAGAAGAGGTTCTGTTTGATCTTCGCGAACGTGAGTCTGCTCAGTTCGATCGCCTGTACGACGCCTCGCAGGTCTCCTCGTACGAGTACGAGGTCTCCTGATTCGATGGCGATGTCCGTTCCGGTTCCAATGGCGATACCGACGTCCGCGGTTGCGAGCGCCGGTGCGTCGTTGATTCCATCTCCTACGAATGCGACGCGTCCGTCGATCCGTTCGATGGCTTCTGCCTTGCCGTCGGGGAGTACGTTCGCGATGACCTCATCGATGCCCACGCTCTCAGCGATCGCGCGTGCGGTTCGTTCGTTATCTCCGGTGATCATGACCGTCTTCAACCCGTAGCTGTGGATGCGCTCGATGGCTTCTGCTGCTTCATCGCGTACCGTGTCTGCGACTCCTATGACGCCGAGCACCTTCGTGTCGGCTATGATCATCACGCTCGTACCGCTCTCTTCGAGTCGTTCGATGACGTCGGCGACGTCTGTGGTGTCGATCGAGCGCTCGTTCATGAGCGTTCTGCTTCCGATCACGATGGTGCGGCCGTCGACGGTTCCTTCAACGCCTTTTCCGCGTACGGCTCGAAACGACGTGGCTTCGGTGATCGTTACGTTGTGGCTCTCGGCTTCGTTGATGATCGCTCGTGCGATCGGATGCTCCGATGCGTGTTCTACCGATGCTCCGATGCGTACGAGTTCGTCCTCTTCGATACCAACGGCATGTACATGTGTCACTGAAGGGGTTCCTTTGGTGATCGTACCGGTCTTATCGAAGGCGATCGTCGTAACGTCCTTGATCGTCTGGATGGACTCGGCGTTGCGGATGAGGATCCCTCGTTCGGCTCCGAGTCCTGATCCGACCATGAGTGCCGTTGGCGTTGCGAGTCCGAGCGCGCACGGACAGGCGATGACGAGCACGGCTACGGATGCGAGTACGGCGAGCGTTGCGATCGGTGCGTTCGGATTCGTCCAGGGCAGTCCTGCTGCTTCGACGATGCTCACGAAGAATCCTGGGAAGAGCATCCACGAGGCGAAGGCTGCGATCGCGAGCATGATGACGATGGGTACGAACGATGCGGTGACGCGATCCGCGAATTCTTGGATCGGTACCTTCGTGCTCTGAGCCTGTTCGACCATCGTGATGACCTGGCTGAGGAACGTGTCTTCTCCGATACGCGTCGCTTTCACGTGCAAGAATCCATCCTGGTTGATCGTGGCTCCTACGACCTCGTCTCCTTCGCGTTTCTCGACGGGCAGGCTCTCTCCGGTCATCATCGATTCGTCGATACTGCTTTCTCCTTTCACAACGACTCCGTCGGTCGGGATCTTCTCTGACGGTCTGATGACCATGATGTCTCCGATCGCGACCTCGCTCATCGGCACGTCGATTTCTGTACCATCGCGAAGAATGCGTGCGCTCTTCGCTTCGAGGGTGAGGAGCGCTCTGATGGCCTGTGATGCGCGCCCCCGAGCGCGTACTTCGAGGTAGCGTCCGATGAGGTGGAAGGCCATGATCGTCGTCGCCATCTCGATGAACGAGGTTACGGGGAAGAACAAGGCGAGCAGGCTGAGCACGTACGGAACCGCTGACCCGAGCGTGATGAGCGTGTCCATGTTCGCCGAGAAACGCCGCAGTGCCTTGAACGTCGCTGCATGCGTCTCCCATCCCGCGTAGAAGATGACTGGAAGCGCTGCGACTGCGATGATCGCGAGGTATCCGGGGATGCTCACAACGAACATGTGGATCATCATGAGCGCCATCATCGGCAGGCTGATCGCAAGTGCGAGGATCATACGGTTGCGCGCGGTGCGCATAAAACGTTCCTCATCGGATGCGCGTATGCGGTATCCCGCTTGCTGCACGGCTCGTTCGATCGTCTCGTCCGAAGCGTCTCCTTCGACGCTCAGCGTGTGCGTGGCGAAGTTCACGTTGGCTGTGGTGACGCCTGCTTCTTTGGATACGCGTTTCTCGATCGTCTGCGCGCATGCAGCGCAGTGCATTCCTTCGATCGGGTACGATCTCATGATCCGAGTGCGCGTACGATGTGGATGCAGTGCGCGTCCATGTGCATGTCGATGAGTTCGAGGATCGGCGTGATCGTATCCTCGTTGATCCGGTATTCTATGACGCGCCCTGTTCGGTGTGCCGTTACGAACCCGCATTCTCGGAGCCGTGCGAGGTCGTGTGATACGGATGGCTGGTCGCGTCCGAGCGATTCGACGATGGCGGTGACGTGCATCGGTTCTTCGCGGAGCAGGTTGAGGATGCGCAGCCGCGAGTCTGATGCGAGCGTCGTGAAGAAGCGCTTGTACGCTTTGTATACGTCTGCTGACGAGCAGTGGCGTTGTTTCAGTTCCATGTTCGTGAGAATCCGTCGAGGCGGTAGATCGAGTGTGCGATGAGTCCGGTTGCGAGGAGCATGAACGCCCACGCCCAGTGTGCGAGGAAGATCGTGATCGAAAGCGAGGATCCGATGCCGATCGCCGGGAGCACGAGTGCGAAGACCGAGAAGCACGCAGGGCATTTTCCGAGGAACGCTGCGAATACGCCTCCTGCGAACCCGCTCTTCGAATCCGTCGTGCAGCACTCCGGCAGTGATCGTGCATACGCGTAGAGCGCTACGAAGCTTCCGAAGAGCACGCTCAGTCCGATGCTGCTCGCAAGGTTCACAGGTTGTTCGAGCACCGTTGCCACCCATGCGTTGAGGCCTCCGGGTATGAGCAGGCCGATGAGTGCGGGTGCGACGAATATGCCGATCGCTGAGAGCACGAAGTGTACGGGTTTTCGTTGTACTGCTCTGATCAGGTTCATACGACGTCACCGATGAACTGCGCTGCTTCTCCGGCTCTCCAGGCGCGGTTGTCCGAGTGGCTGATTGCACCGTCGGCGTCAATCACATACTTGGTGTCGAGCGATCGTACCGCGTATGAGCGTTCGACGTCGGGGGTGAGTCGTGCGACTCTCCATGAGTCGCGTCCGATGCGCTCTTTGAATCCGATGAGATCCGCATCGCTCTCTCGGCTATCGACCGCTACGAGGAGCACGTTGAACTCAGCCTCGTCTGCGTAGCCCGCGATGCTCCGTGCGGTTCCCGTGCACAGTGCGCACCAGCTCGCGAAGAAGTGTATGACGAGCGGCTCGCCCACATACGATTCGAGTGTGAGCTCGTCTCCGCTCTCGAGATCGGTGAGCGTGAAGGATGGTGCGGTGATCGTTTCGAGGTCTTCTCCGCTCGTAGTGCCGCCTCCTTGTACGAGTGCGACGACGATGGCGGTTGTGAGTACGATGCCCGCTACGATGATGAATGTTCGTGCCATCATGCAGTCGCACCCCGACACTTTATATGTGTTATGAACACATATGTTTGTCGTAACGTTCTTATGCGATGGGTGCTGCGGGCGTGTATGAAAGGCATCGTACCATCGCTCATCGCTCTCGCGCTCTTCATCATGGGAGTGCTTGCCGTACGTTCAGGTGTTGAAGCCCCTACATGGGCTTCGCCGATTTTCGTCGTCCTCTTCAGCGTCCCGCTTCTCGTGGGCGTGTGGCGTTCGCACCGCATCAAGGGCCTTCTCGCCTTCGCTGCGGTCGGTGTCTTTGCCATCGCGATCGAAACGGTAGGGCTCCTCACGGGCTTCCCGTACGGAGAGTTCACGTACGGTGGTATGCTTGGGCCGCTTCTTCCCGGCGGTGCTCCGATCCTCTTGCCCTTCGCCTATGTTCCGCTCGTCATCGGAGCCGTCGCACTCGTACATGCCAAGCCCGGCCTGCGCGTGCTGCTCGCAACGCTCCTCCTTGTAGCGATCGATCTCGTCCTCGACCCGGGAGCCGTCGCCTTCGGACTGTGGAGTTTCACAGGACCGGCGATCTTGCATGGCGTTCCCCTCTCGAATTTCATCGGGTGGCTCGTCTCGGGTTCGATCGCGGTGCTCCTCACAAGAGCCTTCATCGATCCCGAACCGCACCTCTCCTACTCGCTCCTGCTCCACGTATCCTTCTGGACGGGCGTCGTCGCAGGCTTTGACCTGCTCATCCCGACGGTCGTCGGCGTAATCCTTATGATCTTCGTCACGCGTTCGCTGCGCGCATCAACTCGTGGGTCGGGTGCATGACGTACGAGCGTACCATCAGGATCTACTATGCGTATCGGTTCTTGAGCAGCTTCTTTCTCATAGGACCGATCATCACGCTCTTCCTCCTCGAGTTCATCCCGTTCGCACAGCTCGGCATCGTCTTCGCCGCAGGTGTGATGACGGCGTTCGTCTTCGAGATCCCGAGCGGCGTGTGGGCTGATCGGATCGGACGCACGCGTATCGTAGCGCTCGGATCGGTTCTCGCAGCGCTCGAACTGTTTCTCATCGCCTATGGTCAGTCGTTCGGATACTTCCTCGCAGCCGGTGTGATCGGAGGCCTCGGCTCAGCCCTCATATCAGGAGCGGATACGGCGCTCGTCTACGACAGCTTGCTCGCATCCGGAAACGAGAAGCAGAGCCGGAAGGTGTATGGGAAGTCGCGTGCGATCCGCTACGTCTCCATCGTCATCGCAGCGCTCATCGGAGCACCGCTCTACACGTACGCTCAGACGCTCCCGCTCTACATCAACAGCGCCGTCATGCTCGGAGCCGCAGCTCTCATCCTCACGGCTCGTGAGCCTCCTCTTGTGCAGCGTATGGAGCGCTCGTGGTTCGCCCTCATATCGTCAGGATTCGCTCGCGTGCGCACGGACCTGGTGCTCCGCTGGTTCGTGGCCTTCTCGGTCTTCTCAGGACTCGCCGTATGGCTCTACCACGACCTCTTCAAGCTCCCGTACTTCGAGGGGATCGGCTATCCGGTAGCGGTGCTCGGCATGGTCATAGCCCTCGTCTCGATCATCAGAAGTTACTTCTCGTACAACGCGCATGCCTTCGAAGAACGCCTTGGATCGCAACGTACGATCACGATGCTCCTTCTCGCACCGGGTCTGCTCCTCGTGATCATGGGCCTCGTACCCTCTGCCTACGCATTGCTCGTGGTCATCGTGCTCTACTGCATCTGGTCGATCCAAGAGGTCGTGACCGAAGCTAAACTCCACGAACACATCCCTTCGAGCGAGCGGGCGACGGTCTACTCGGTGCACAGCTTCGCGAATTCGCTCATGCTCTTCTTCGGAGCCCTCATACTCTCATGGATCGCCGATGTGACGTCGCTCTTCACCGCACTTCTCATAGCGGGGTGTACGAGTCTTCTCATCGGATCACTGCTGCTGCGCATCCAGCCTATCCGTGCTTGAGGAGCCCGTGGGCGATGAGCCGTTCGTGAACCTTCGATTCGTCTCCCTGTGCGGGTTCGATATCGAGGCTGACGACGCGTCTGAGCAGGTATTCGCTCGGGAAACGGTGTGCGATGAGACGGCGGTGTTCGCTGCGTGTTACGATGATGAACTCGCTCCAGTGCACATCTGACGTGTGGAGCTGTTCGATGTGGGCGTGTTTGGTCTCGAAGCGTTCGGTGAGGAATCGTGCGCATACTTCAGGAACGTGGTCTGATCCGACGATGAGGATGCGTCTGGTGCCCTCCATGCGTCGGGTTGTGCGCTTCGACTCTTTAATCGTTTCGACCGAAACGCTCCTAAACACGGTGCTCACAAGCACGTCATGGTTCGCTCGATCATCGCGCTCACCTGCGGCATCGCCTCGGTCGTCCTCTCCTTCATACCACTCGCAGGCGTCGTGCTCGGCATCGTTGCGGTTGGAGTTGGAGGTCCGCTTCGCGACGACAAGAGAGCGGTGATCGGCATGCTCTTGGGACTGACCGGTATCGTCCTCGCTGCGATCATCGCCGCTTCAACGCTCGAGACACAGGTCGTAAGCCCATAGCGTGCTCGAGGGACGTGAGGCAAACACTCTTAAAGCGCTCAGGTGAAAGAAGGATAGGTGTAATTCCCATGCGTGATCTCTTCAAAGACGGTAAGGCGCTTCTGCTCGCCTGCGATCAAGGCTTCGAACACGGTCCTCAGGCGTTCAACGAGGACAACGTCGATCCCCAGCTCATCATCGACCTCGCCGAGAAAGGCCCGTTCACCGGTGTGGTTCTCCTTCCCGGGACGGCTGCGCACTACTATTCGGGTCGCAAGCTCTCGGTTCCGCTCATCGTCAAGATCAATTCTAAGAGTTCGTGGCAGCGCGGAGACTCGATTAGCCTCCAACACTGTAGCGTCGCGCGTGCTAAGGCTCTGGGAGCCGTTGCCGTCGGCTACACGCTCTATTCAGGTTCGCAGCATGAGACGGCGATGTACGTCGAGTTCGGTCGCATCATCGAAGAAGCTCATGCCCTCGGACTCTCGGTCATCGCATGGGCATATCCGCGTGGCGAGGCCATCGATGATCCGATGGATACGAACACGATCGCCTATGCGGCTCGCATCGCCGCCGAGCTCGGAGCCGACATGGTCAAGCTCAAGTACAACCACGACCTCGAAGGCTTCCCCTGGATCATCAAGAACGCACTCAGAAGCAAGGTCGTCGTCTCCGGAGGCAGCAAGATCGACGAGTACGAATCGCTCAAAGCCTTCAAAGAAGCCTTCGACATGGGTGCTGTCGGAACCGCAGTCGGTCGCAACGTATGGCAGAACGCCAAGCCCTTCGCATTCTCAGAAGCGCTCGGAAAACTCCTCTTCGAAGGAGCCTCGGTCGATGGTGCCTACGAGCACTACCGCCATAGGGATTCGTGAAGCGCTTTCGCGATTCGTTCGGCCCTCTCATCTCAAGGAGCAGTGTGCTCGCGCGTTCCATCGGTCTTCGAAGAGCGCCTTCACCCTCCATGCACACGTTCTGCGGGTATGACGATTCTCAGGTATTCTCGGTCTGATCGGTATTCGGGCGCATGCTATACTGGCCGAAGAACCGATTACAGTGCCGCTCCCAGTATCCGGCTCTGCTCCAGAAGGTCCTCTGATCTTGTTGGGCTCGTATGTCAACTGGCAATGAGCTCGTCCAAGGCAATGCGTCCACTCGATGCTGGTGTGCGTAGCGCTCTTCAGAGGCGAGTTCTTTGACTCCAGAATCCATGTATGGCGCGCCCAACATGGGTGTGGGGGTGACCCGATGACATTTAAACACACGAGTGCTCAATTTTGGTATGTTCCCGTTCATCTTCGGTCGGCGTACGGCGATCTCGACGATCGTCTTCGTCGTCGCAGACTACAAGATCGCCCTCGTCGAGAAGGATGGGGTCTGGAGGGTGCCCGCCGCTGATGCGCTCGAGGACGAGATGCCCTCGGAAACCGGCATCCGTGCCGTGCTCGACATGCTCGGCATCGCCGTCCGCTTCGTCGAGCTCCACGGTGTTCCCCAGATGCGTACAACGGCAGAATCCCTTCCGCTACCCTTCCACATCGATGCGATGCCGGGCAAGGACGGCCGCCACTGCCAATTCTACTACATCGCTACGACGGCTGATGCTAAGTCGCACAAACTGCGTTCGGATGCGCGCTGGTTCTCGAAAGACGAACTCGACGACCTTGAGATGCACGAATCGTACCGTGACATGTGCGCCCGTGCCTTCGAGATCTACTTCGCGCTCGACTTGTAAGGTTCGCACCGGTTGTTATCAGCGCGCCATCGTACGATGCCTCCCTCGAGGACGTATGCGTCGTATCCTTGAGTGCGAAGGCGTGAGACGAGCGGTTTAGCGTGTTCTCCGATAGGGCAGATGAGTACGATCCTCTCTGTGTTCGGGAATGAAGGCCCCGTGCTGATCATCTGATCGAGGAGGTGTGTGGGGATGTTGATGCTTCCAGGGATATGACCGAGCCTGAACGCGATGTTCGTTCGTATGTCGATTTTGAAAGTCCCTTCGATGCTGTCGCTGTCAAGAGCGGGCGCCTCAACTGCTTCATAGTGTGTCCGCTCATCTGCTTGGTGGGACTTGAGGTATTCGAGGTGGGCTTCGAGCCGGTCGCATGCGATGAACACGGCGGTCGTGGGCTCTTCGGGTGGGTGCTTCGAGAACCACTCGGTTACTGACGAGAAGATGAGTCCGGTGGTCGGTCCGCACAAGAGTCCTGCGTGGTGAGCGAGTCGCTGCATGCCCGCTATAGCAGCGCGCGTTGAACCGGTAACGATACCGTCGTAGAACTCCTTGTTGTAGAATCCTGTTTCGTAGAGTTCGTTCGTGCTTCTCCCTCCAGGAACATAGCTTCCTTCTTCGGTTACGACACCGATGATGTGTGCCTTCTTCTCTTGGTGTTCCCGAAGGTACGTTCCGATCCCCACGCTCGTACCGCACGTACCGAGGTCTGCGAAGAAATAGTCTACGTCTCCGAGATCGTTGTGTATCTCGCGTCCGCTCTCGTAGTGCGCTTGAACGTTCTTCTGATTGAAGTACTGGTCGGTATGGTAGTACCGTTCGGGCTCCCGGGTGACGGTTTGTTCGATGACATAGAGAGGATCTTCGGGGTTCGTCGGGTCAGGACAATCGGAGATGCCGGGAAGCTCAACGAGCTCGGCGTTCAGATACCTGAGTGTCTCTCGCATGTGGTTCGATTTGATCCTGTTCGTGACCGTCTTGAACGGTACGCCGTGCATCGCACAGAGCACGCTCAGCGCCTTCGCGGTATTTCCGCTCGAGGATTCGATGACGGTACGCCCTTCGTTCTTGATCGATTCTGCATCGCCGAGAAACATGGATTTCGCGATGCGATCCTTCACAGAGCCGAAAGGATTCATCATTTCGAGTTTCGCGTAGAGTGTGAGGTTCGCGATGCCGTGTACGGATTCATCGATGAGCAGCAGTGGCGTGTTTCCGATCATGTCGTGTATGGTGTTGAATATCATTCGTCTCGCCTGATCTCGCCGTGTTCCAAGACGTACGATGTCGTTATCGGTTGAAGTTGGGCGTGCGATTGCTCGTAGTGCTGGTATGCTCCTCGCGCGGTGAAGATGAGGACATCACCCGCACAAGGTTTTCGCGTGAGCCTGACGGCTCGTTGCATGAGGATATCATCCTCCCGACAGAGGTTTCCGGTGAGGAACGTGGTGAACGATTCGGTGGTGGTTACGGGGAGGAGTATGGGGTCTGCGACCGGTTCGATCATCCTGCTTCCGAGCGCGAGGATGTTCGTGTCACACACGGTTAGCGCGCTATCTGCTTCTTTTACGCCGATGACGGTGGCTGCCGTTACACCTGAACTGGTGAGGAGCGATCGTCCGGGCTCGAGTATGAGTGTGATGTCCGCTTCTGAGAGGATGGTGGTCAAAGACACTCCGTGGTTGGTCTTCGCCTCTAAGAGGGCGCTGACGAATGCGAGCGGATCTTCGGTCGATCCAGGCTTTTCGGCGAGCGCTCGATTCATGATGGTGCCTCTGGAGGTAAGCGTCATGCCGTACGCATGGGCTCCCCACGTTTCGTGGTGCTCGTTGTTGAGCAGTTGCGTTTCGAATCGGTGAACGAGGGTGCGCCACTGTTCTTGGTTGGCGATGCGGGGTGCGCTGATGCCTCCACCGAGGTTGATGACGGTCGGCATGAAGCCACGGCTTCGCGCATCGATGATCAGCTCGAGCAGTCCTTCCGCGATAAGAGCTCGCATACCAGCATCGAGCCCGTCCCGGTGTACGTGGAACCCGCACAGTTCGATGTGACTGCGTTCGATGATCATATAGGCGCTTTCGATCTCGTCACGTCGCAGTCCGAACTTGGATCGTCGGGAGAGCACGGTGCGCCCGCTGACTTGTGGGTCTGCGATCCTGATGAGCACGCGTATCTTCATGCCGAGCTTCTCGAGCCGTTCGAGTTCTTCGAGGGAGTCGATGCTGATGAGGCATCCGGTTTCGGCCGCCCTGGTGAGAAACGCGTTGTTCTTCGGTCCGGTGCACTCGATCTTCTCGGGTGCGAATCCTGCACTGAGCGCCGATTCGAGTTCTCCGAGGGAGGCAACATCGATTCCGTTTCCTGCTTCACGCGTTGCTCGCAATACGGACGGTGATGTTGTCGCTTTGTGGGCGAGGTACGTTTCGACTCGGTGCTCAGCGAGTACAGCGTTCCAGACGTTCAGGTTCTTGCGGTACTCGTCAAGGTCGATGAGGGTAATGGCTCCTTCTTTTCGGGTGAGTTCGAGCAGTTCATCCTGCTCTTCGATGAGCCGTGCGATTCCTCGTGTGATGATTGGATCGATGTTCATAGTACTCTCTCGTAGCTGAATCGTTCGTCCTTCTGTTTCGAGATCTCGCTGTTGTGGTAGGAGTCGTACCATGCTTTCGCGCTCTTCTCGTGCATCGCGAGGAGTCTCTCGTAGTAGCGGTTCCAGTCCTTCGGTGTTGTTTCGAGTTCTCGTCTGATCACCTCAAGAACGCTCGAGTTCGCTTCGATGAACGAATCCATTCCTGATCCTGTTCTCTCGAATGCGCGCAGGGTTTCGCTTTCTTCGACGAACGCGAGTACCTTGGGGATGCGCGACGTGACGTATGCTCGCTCTTCGTCGCTTCTGATCTTGTTCGCGACGACGCGGACGTTGAGGTCGAGTCCTTCGGATGCTCGCATGAACGCTTCGTAGACGTCGATGCTCTTTCGTGTCGGTTCGACGACGTAGATGATGAGGTCGTGTACGATTCCCATGGAGTGGCCGAGGCTGTCGAGCCCAGCGGTCGCGTCGGTGACGACGGTGTCGTCTTCGGTGTCGAGGAGGTGGTGGAAGAGCATCTCGACCGCGTTGAGCTTTCCGTGGTAGCACGTGACTCCGACGTCGTCCGCTTCGTAGGTTCCTCCTTGGATGAGACTGATGCTTTCTGATCGCGTTGCGTATCGCTTGAGGAATTCGTCGTTTTCGCGGACGCGTACGAATCGTGATTCGAGGCTCGGTGGTGTGGTTGCGATCATCGGTGCTGTTCCGAGATCGGTGCGTGTGCCGCGCAGGTAGTCGGCTACTTCGTGAGCGTTCGATGAGAGCGATTGTGCTCCTTCGATCCCGAGCGTGTGTGCGAGGTTCGTGTTCTGGTCGGCGTCGATGGCGAGTACTGTTTGTGTTTTCGCGATGTGTTGTATGAATGCTGCGGCGAGTGTTGTCTTTCCGCTGCCTCCTTTTCCGAGGAATCCGATGCGCATCGGCACTGCGCCAAGTCCACTGCTTAAAAGCCTATTGAAAAAGCTTCTCAATAGCGATTCATTTATATTTCGAGTGGTGTGGCCGATGAGATATGGTAGAATCCCGCTCCACGCGCCAGAAGCGCATCCTCAACGAGTCGATCGGTGAGTTCTCCTCGCTCTTCAGCGCTGAAGCGCTCCACGAGAAGGCGCTCGAGAAGGATGCGAAGATCAGCCTCGCAACCGTGTATCGGCACCTCAAACGGCGACAAGCCGAACACAGTCTCTACGCCTACCAATGCGAAGGACGAAAGGTCTACTCGACACGGAGCCGCGCGCACTGCCACTACACGTGTACGGATACGGGCAAGCAGTTCCACTTCGAACTGCCTGAGATCGACTTCCTCGCGGACTATGTTCCGGGCACGATCGAATCGGTCCAGATCGAAGTGACGGGAGTGTGCAGCTCATCGTGTGGAGCGTGCGGGAAATGATCGAGTTGTGGATCTTCCTCTCGGTCCTTGTCGTCTCGCTCATCGGGGCGCTCGCGATCATCCCCGTCATGTTCCATGCGAACAACCATCGTGTGCTCGTCTTCCTGCTCAGCTTCGCTGCTGGTTCGCTCATCGCCGCGGTGCTCATCCATTTCATCCCTGAGATGGTGGTGGCAGGATACACGCTCGGTTCAACGCTCCTGATCATCGCAGGCTTCTTGGTGTTCTTCGTGCTCGAGAAGTTCATCCACGCCCATCACAAGACAGCGGAAAAGCACTCGGTGGACGATGTGCACGCTGAAGGGGTCGAAGGACATGCGCACGCCTTCCACCTCGCTCCTATGAACCTGATCGGCGATGCGGTGCACAACTTCCTCGATGGCATCGTGATCGCGGTTTCATACCTCGTGTCGATCCCGCTCGGCATCGCAGCGACGATCGCGGTCATCGCTCATGAGGTTCCACAGGAGATCGCGGATTTCGGCATTCTCTTCTACGCGGGCCTCTCGAAGATGAGGGCCTTGGTTTTCAACGTGCTCGCAGCGCTCACCGCGTTCCTCGGAGCGCTCGTCGGGTATATCGGCGGCTCTGCCCTTGCGGCGTATGCGGTTCCGCTCGCAGCCGGAGGATTCCTCTACATCGGTTCAGCCACGCTCATGCCCCAACTCCACCGGCACTGCGGCTTGCGCGAATCGATCGAACACATCGTCGCATTCCTGCTCGGCGCGGGTATCATCGTCCTCGTGACGCTCTACGCACCACACGCACACTAGGTGAACACCATGAAACTACTAATGGCACTGCTCGTCGCGTTCCTGCTTGTGCTCGCATCGTGTGACATCGACCTCGTCGAACACGCACGTCATGCCCATGACGATCATTCTCATGATGACCATGGACATGATCATCACAGCCATTCCCATGATGATCACGACCATCGTGATGACCATTCTCATGATGACCATTCTCACAGTCATCATTATCATGATGATCACGACCATCATGATGGCGGCACTCACGACGATCGATCCCATGTAGACTCCGATGATCACCACAACGCCGATGATGCGCATGGTCGCGATGACCTTGACGATGCACCAGGAGAATAACGTGTTCGTCAAGAGTGATTGTTTGCGATCCGTTTCTACCCTTTCGGCTCTGATGGTGTGAATGGGAATGGTTGGGAGGCCGCTGACGCTCGAGGGATCATCCGGATGAGATGATGCTGCGTGGGAAGAGCTCTCCTTTCCTCGTCAGGCGGTACAGAGCGGCGGGCCGGTAGGAGCCTTCTCGCTGCTTACGTCCGGTAGGCGCAAGTACGCCGAGGCTCAGGATCTTCTTACGGAAGTTGGGTCCATCGATCGACCTGTCGAGGATCGTCTCGTAGAGTTCTTGAAGGTTGCGAAGCGTGAATTCCTCGGGGAGTAGTTCGACTCCGATCGTGGTGTATTCGAGTTTGTACCTGAGGCGTTGAACCGCATAGCGCAGGATCTTGTTGTGGTCGAACGCGAGTCCTCTCGAGTTCTTCACGCTGAGCCACTTCGCATCGATGGCGTCGGTGGTTGCGGCCAGAGTGGTTCTTGATGCGTCGATGAGGGCGAGGTATGCTACTGATATGATCCGTCTGCGAGGATCGCGCTTCGGCTCGCTGAACGTGTAGAGCTGTTCGAGGTAGACGTTCGCGACACCGGTCTCTTCTGAGAGTTCGCGTGCTGCGGCGGCTTCGAGCGTTTCGTCTTCGAGTACGAATCCTCCTGGGAGTGCCCACTCGTTCTTGTAGGGAGGATACTTGCGTTTGATGCCCAAGAAACGCAGTGAACCTTCGATAACAGCGAATACGACGATGTCTACAGTGATTTCTTTGAGGCGCATGGGGTGTGCATGATCGTCTCTCTTAATAAATCTTGTAATAGTAACTTTTACAAAAACACAATCTTTAAGTAAATGTAATGGTTACTTTAACCATAACATGGTATCGCACGAACAAGCACACCGAGCGATCGGGACGCGAAAGCTCGGCCTTTCAGGGCCGATCGCGGGGTTCTTCGCAGACTGGACGCTCTTCGAGAAGGCATGGTTGATCGGTTTCTCTCTCATCACGATCGCACTCACCTTCGCATGGAACGACTCGTTCATCGGACTCATCGCATCGCTCACCGGCATGATATGCGTTGTCCTCGTAGCCAAGGCGCGCATCAGCAACTACTACTTCGGTCTGGTGAACGTCATACTGTATGCGTGGATCGCGTGGCAGAGCAGCTACTATGGGGAAGTCATGCTCAACCTGCTCTTCTACGTTCCGGTACAGATCCTCGGTCTCATCCTGTGGCGTAGGCATTCAACACGCGCAGACGTCGTAGCGGTGCGTTGGCTCTCGCACAGAGAGAGGATCGTCTGGTTCTCGATCGCCATATTCGCGACCGCCGGATACGGATTAGTCCTCTCACTGCTCAAGGGCACGCTCCCCTTCGTCGATGCGACGAGCACGGTCTTCTCGGTTGTTGCGATGATCCTCATGATCCTTCGTGTTCCGGACCAATGGGTTCTCTGGATCGGTGTGAACATCATCTCGATCATCATGTGGACTCACATACTCGTCATCGATGGTACCGGTGTCTCGATGATCGTCATGTGGAGTGCCTACCTCGTCAACTCGGTATACGGTCTTGTGAACTGGAGGAGGATAGCGAATGGCTCGATCGCTCGTGCTCGGTAAGTTCGCTCCCTTCCACGCAGGACATGCATCGCTCATCGATCGTGCACTCGAACTCGGAGAGGTAACAGTGCTCGCCTACGATACGCAGGTGATGCCGGTGCCGCTGAACATCCGAGCCAGCCGCATACGCGAACGGTATCCGAGCGCAGAAGTCATCGAAGCATGGGGGAGTCCGGAGCGCGAGGGATACGAACCTGACATCATCGCAGAGCACAACGACTACATACGAACCATCCTGGGGGATCGTCGGATCGATTTCGTGATCGGAAGCGAGCCGTACGTGTTCGATGTTGCTCGCGAGCTCGATGCTGAGCCGATGATGATCGACCCTGAACGCATGCGCATCCCGATCAGTGGAACGCTCATCCGATCGGACCCGTACCGATACCGGAACTACCTCGGTGGACAAGAGTACCGGGATCTCGTGGTGAACGTCGTCGTTATGGGAGGGCCGAGCACGGGTAAGTCCACGCTCGTAGAAGCGCTCGCGAAACATTATGCGACAACCTTCATGCACGAGCATGGGCGTGATTATTGGCTCGAACACCAAGTCGATCGCAGGCTCAGCATCCACGCACTGCTCGAGCTCGCACAAGAACACCTCGAGATGGAGAACGAGAGGCTCGAACATGCGCGCGACGTATTCTTCACCGATACGAATGCGATCACCACGCTCCTCTTCAGCCACCAGTACTACGGAATCGCAAAACCCGAACTCGAAGCGCTCGCCCGCACGAATCGTGATCGCTACGATCTGTTCATCGTATGCGATACGGATATCCCCTTCGATGACACGTGGGAACGCTCGGGTGACGGGAACCGGATGCTCCTACAGCGCATGACCCTCGAGTACCTACGCGCACACCATATCCCGTACCATGTGGTTCGAGGTTCGGTCGAAGAGCGGGTCGATGCGGTCGCTCGTCTGCTCGATCGGTTCAAGAAATGGGATCCGCGAACGCTCGCCCACGATGAAACGAGGAGGAACCATGAATATCGACGACATCATCAAGCAAGAGTGCACCATCAAGGAGCTCGCACCCGAGTTCCACGATGACCTATCGCGCACGGTCGAGGCGCATCTGTCCGGATACGAAGCGAAGCTCAAAAGCGTCATGGAGCAGACGGCGGGAGCCGAAGTGCTCACGCTCATCGAAGAAGCGTTCGGATCCGATGAGAAAGGGAGAGCGTACGGGCTGTCTTGGTACTTCCGCCGGGTCCCCTCGCTGCACCCGTGGCGACCGTACGACCTCTGCAAGACGGGTCGAAGCGAAGAGGTAGCGAACACGCTCGCGATGTTCATCCACGGGATGTTCTGATCCGAACGAACCGAGCGCTGCAGTATTTGCCGGAGTGATCTTCTCGATGATCAACGCTTCGAAACCGGTCGATCCTTCTGGCTGTGTGCGCGTGCCAATACGACTGCGGTACGGAGAATGAATGGTGCCTCCGCCGGGATTCGAACCCGAGTCTTCGCCTCGAGAGGGCGAAATGATAGGCCGGACTACACTACAGAGGCACGATGCTCGGCGAACGCCGACGGTTTTTAACGGTATCTGAAC
>JBLKOL010000046.1:0-3670 GCA_047602765.1 Candidatus Woesearchaeota archaeon | reverse complement strand
TATGCTTTGAGCCGTTTCTTGTCGTGAGCATCGTCGTTGGGGAATCGCAGGCTCGAATACTCTCCGTGCGTATCGATGATGACGAGGGGAATCTTCTGTTCGATGATCTCTTCGAGGAGTACGCCGACCGTGTATGATTTTCCGGCTCCGGTCTTTGCGAGGACGGCGAGGTGTTTTGAGAGGAGCTCTTGCAGGTCTGCTCGTACGGCGATCTCTGATCCTTCGATGCGTCCGAGCAGCGCGCTCACCGATTCATCGGTGAGTTTGACGGCTCGCATGATAAGACTCGGGTCGGCGAGGCTTACGTCGCTTCCGGGTCTGAGCGGGCTTCTGAGTGGTGAGACGCCGCTCGAGTCGACGGTTCCTATGACGCTGCATCCGACTCTGATTGCTTCTCCGGTGTGTTCGAGCGTGCGCGCCTGGCAGAGCACGACGTGCTCTGATCCTCTGATCGTGTCGGTTACGCTCAGGTATTCGAGGGTTTCGACCGGGTGTTCGGTGAGGAAGGAGAAGGCGTGGGGCGTCGTCTTGCCCTCGATGCGTCCGATCACCGTCATACGCTGCGGCCAGGAACCTTGTTTAAAAGGACATCGGTCAGTTGAGGATCCGCTCCCACGCTTCGTGTCCGCGTACGAGTCCTGTGTAGCGTTTGAGTTCTCGTCTCGTGCGGTACGTTCGGATCCGCGCAGCTGTTTCGTATGCGAGCGCTCCGAGGGTTCCTCCGAGCAAGGTCAGGTACAGGTCTCGGGTGAGTGTGAGTCCGATGAGCGATCCCGCTCCGAAGGCGACGGCGCTCTCACGAGGGTTGAACGTGGTGGTGGCCTGTGCTCGTTCGAGGATGCCTATGATTGTGGTGAGATCCTTACGGGTTTCGACCGGGTCGTCTCCGCTCAGGTAGTGTGCTTCGTTCGATTCGGGTTTGATGAGGGCTCCGTCTCCACCATGGTGTACGTATACGTGCCATCCGGTGGTGTGTGCGTGTTCGAATCCTCTGTGTGTGAGCGTATCAGTGGCTCTGCTCGGGTAGGAATCCATGGTTGCGGGTGTGGGTCGTGGTCTTATAGCGGTTGCGTTCAATCGGTCACGAGCAGTTTGCTCAGTTCCATGAACACGAATCCGAGGAGTGCGATTCCGATGATCGAGAGCCATTGCATGGCGGGGAGCGCTACGGTTCCGAAGATCGTCTGGAGCAGTGGGTGGTATACGATGGCGAGTTGGATGGTGATGCTCAATGCTACGGCGATGAGCAAGAGGGGGTTGGTGAAGGGATTGAGTTTCTCAAGCGGTCGCAGGCTTCTCGATCCGAATACTGCGGCCATCTCGAAGAATACGAGCGTTGAGAATGCGACGGTCTGAGCGTATGCGAGGCTCTGTCCGTTCGAGAGTGCGAGGTGGAAGAGGAGCAGGGTTCCGAGGGCCATGAAGATGCCGTACGTTACGATCACGCTCAATCCTGCTTTGGTGAGGGGTTGTTGGTGCGGGTTTCGCGGAGCCCGCTTCATGATGTCGCGATCTGGCTTTTCGAATCCGAGTGCGAACGCAGGCAGTCCATCGGTGACGAGGTTGATGAGCAGGATTTGGAGCGGGAGGAGCGGCAGAGGGAGTCGCATGAGTAATGCGAGCATGATGATCATGACTTCTCCGAAGTTGCATCTGAGCAGGAACCGTGCGCTCTTGATGATCTTGTCGTAGATGTTGCGTCCTTCTTCGATGCCCGTTACGATGGTTGCGAAGTTATCGTCCGTGAGGATGCCCTGTGATACTTCTTTGGCTACGTCGGTTCCGCTGCCCATGGCGATGCCGATATCGGCTCGTTTGAGCACCGGTGCATCGTTGACACCGTCTCCGGTTACGGCTACGATCTCACCGCGCCTCTGGAGCGCTGCTACGACGCGTACTTTCTGTATCGGGAGCGCTCGTGCGATGATCCTGATCGATGGGATCCGATGCGCGAGTTCCGCATCGCTCATGGCTTCGAGTTCGGCTCCGGTGATGATCGTATCGTTCTCATCGTACATGCCGATCTCTTGTGCGATCGCTCGTGCGGTTGATGCGTGGTCTCCGGTGATCATCATCACGGTGATCCCGGCATTGCGGCACGTCTCGATCGCCTCGCGTACCTCTGGTCGTGCTGGGTCGATCATGCCTGCGAGTCCGATGAACGTAAGTCCTCGTTCAACGTCGTCTTCTCCTCCTTGGGGTGGGTCGTCTCGGTATGCGAATCCGAGTACGCGCAGTGCGTCGCGTGCGTATGCGTCGTTTCGTGCGAGGATACGCTCACGCGATGCGTTGGTAAGGCGTTTTCGTCTTCCTCGTATGACGTGGTGGGTGCATCGTTCGAGGAGCATGTCGGGTGCTCCTTTGACGAACGCTCGCCTGCCTGTTCGCGTTGTTGCGATCACGCTCATGCGTTTGCGTTCAGGGTCGAAGGGTAGTTCGCGTTCGAATGAGCATCCGTGCTGTTTGAGTGAGATCCGTGTGATGCCTGCTTTCGCTGCTGCTACGATGAGCGCTCCTTCGGTCGGGTCTCCTATGATCGTTGATGCGTGGGTGAGTTGTGCGTTGTTGCACATAACTCCTGCGGTGAGGAGGAGTTCGAGGGTGTCGTGTGGGAGGTTCTCTGCGGTGAACGTTCCGTGCGGGTCGTATCCTGATCCGCTCACTTCGACGTCGGTGTCTTCTACGTGGATGTGCGTTACGGTCATCTCGTTCTTCGTGAGCGTTCCTGTCTTGTCCGAGCAGATCGTCGTAACCGCGCCCAGGCTCTCTGCCGCTGGCAGTCGTTTTACGATCATCCGTTTGCTTGCGAGCGTACGCGCTCCCAAGGCGAGTCCGATCGTGACGATGGCGGGGAGCGAGCTCGGTACGGTTGCTACGATGAGTGCGAGGGAGATGACGATCATCTTCACATAGACATTCTCGTCTTCTGCTCCGATCGTCACGTCAGAGAAGACGCCCATGAGGAATACGATGACGACGAGTCCGATGACGGCGAATCCCATCTGCCTCGCCATGAGTTCGAACTTGTGTTGGAGCGGTGTCTTCGGCTTGCTGCTCGTCTGGATCGAGTGTGCGATTCGTCCGATCTCGCTGTTCATCCCGGTTCCTACCACGACGCCCAAGCCGTCTCCTGAGGTGACTGCTGTGGTCATGAACGCCATGCAATGCCGATCCGGGACGGGCGTGTGGGGTGCTGCTCGTGCTGTGTGTTTGTGATCCGCGACGCTCTCTCCGGTGATGTTCGCCTGTGCGATGTGTAGGTTGTTCGATTCGAGCAGCCGCAGGTCTGCGGGTACGACGTCTCCCGCTTCGAGCACAACAACATCTCCAGGTACGAGTCGTGATGCGGGAATCGTCTTTCTGACGCCCGAGCGTATCACCTTCGCTTTGGGCGAGCTGATTTTCTGGAGTGCTTCGATCGCTCGTTCGGCACGGTACTCTTGTATGAATCCGAGTCCTACGGTGAGGACTACGATCATGAGCATCGCGCTCGCATCAAGCGTCTCTCCGATGAGCACGGATATCGCCGTGGCTATGAGGAGCAGGATCGTGAGAAAGTCGGTGAACTGACTGATGAGGATGCCGATCCACGTGTGCTTCGTGCGATCGGTGATCGTGTTCGCTCCTTGGGCTTTGAGTCGTTCGGATGCGCGCTTCTCGCTCAGTCCTT
>JBLKOL010000045.1:0-3714 GCA_047602765.1 Candidatus Woesearchaeota archaeon | reverse complement strand
CATCGCATACGCACGCACGATCGGACCGGTGATGAGCGAATCGCACCGCCTCGAAGGAATCCTCATCGACGCGCACCGCGTACGCGACGACATGCCACGAACCGTCCGAGACCCACGCATACTCCTCATCTCAGGAGCTCTTGAAGCACACACTCCGAGCGGCATCTCGATTAGCTCAGCAGAAGAAGCGGAACGGTTCTTCGCCTCGGAGAGGAACGCCTCAGCATCCATCGCACGAACGATCATCGAAAGCGGAGCAACACTCGTCGTATGCCGCAAAGGGATCGACGATACGATCCAACACGAACTCTCACAGGCAGGTATTGTGGCCGTGCGAAGAATACCGCTCGAAACGCTCGAGACGATCAGCCAGGCGAGCGGAGCCGTCATACTCCCCACGCTCGAAGGGATCACAACAGCGCTCGGACGAGCCGGGGCAGCACGCGACACGAAGCGCGGAGTGCTCATCGAAGGAGTCGACGCATCGACGATCGTCATCTGCGGATCGACCGAACACGTAGCCGACGAACTCATGCGCGCCGCACACGATGCAGAAGGGGTCATCAGAAGCGCACGAGAAGACCCTGCTGGTGTCGGAGGAGCACTCGTCATAGAAGGTCGTGCGAGCAGGATCGATGATGGACCCATCGAGCGAGCCGTCGGACGAGCCTTCGAGAACCTCGTACGAGGGATGATACCGGTAGTGCCTCGGGAAGGGAGAGGATTCGACATCCGAACCGGACAAGAGGTCGACGCATGGAAGGAAGGTATCATCGAACCGGCACAGGTCAAACGCGTCTGCGTCGCCAACGCCTTCGAGATCACACGCATCATCCTGCGCATCGAAACGATCGTGAACCTGCCCGAACGATCCTCACGGTGAACGTACGAAGCCGTCACGAACGAGCCGCTCCGTCTTCTCACGAACCGTCATGAACCACGGTTTGGCCGAGAAGTGAGCGACGAGTTCATCGACGTTCTGAGCGAAGGAGAGCTCGAGCGTACCGCTCTCGCGGATCAGACCCGAAGACACCCCTCCTCGCGCTTCAACGATATCGCATCAGCGTGATAGACGACCGATGGGATCGGACGATCGGCAAGCGTGAATGCCGTCGTACGATGACTCCCATCGAGCATGACATACTGTGCCCGCGGATGCTTACGTGCGAACGCATCGAATCGGTCGGCGAGGAGCCCTTCGAACGGGACGCAGGAGGCGGGGATGAGCGGAACGTACGGGACCGCCTCTTCGGAGCGGATCATACGCACGTACGATTCGAACGCATCAGTATCGTAGAGCGGATAATCGTTGAGCGTGATGATCTCATCCGGATCGAGCGAGCGGATGTCCATCACTGATCGAAACTGAAGAGCTCGAAGGGCTCCTTCGCGATGAGGCGCCCGCTCGTCGCATCGATACGGACGTTGAGCGAGTGGAAGCGCTCGTTCATGAACGTGATGTTCCACGTCTCAAGCTCATCGAGAACCTGGACGAGCACGATAACCCGCACGAACGACGATTCGGGAAGCGCAGCCTCATACGCGGAATCGAGCGCCTCCTCTACCGGAACGCTGATGTTCTTCACATCGAGCTCGGGGATGAAGTCAGCCTGTTTGAGCACCTCATCAGGACCGTACACCTCGCCGCTCTGCTCATCGTACGTGTACATCGAATCAGCGAGCGGGTCGTAGAAGTGAACGCTCCAGCGGATCGCATCCTTCCGGTCCGAGAGTTGCGTCATGAAACTCGTCAGGTACGCATCCTCGTTCTTCACCGCAAGACGCGCCTTGGTAGCGAGTTCTAAGAGGCTCATCGCACCCGACGGAGCACTACAGGTTTTTAAGACATCCGGTGCGTTTAAAAACATCATCGTCGCTGCTTCGACGATGCGCTACCTCATCGACACCTCGAGCCTCATCTCGATGATCGAGAACCGCTGGTACGAACGACTCGCAGCCGACGAACGCGTCAGCAGCCTCGCAACGATTACATCCGTACTCGAAGAGCTCGAACGCCTCAGCCAAGGAGCGGGTACGAAGGCGCGCAGCGCACGAGCAGCACTCGTATTCACACGACAAACTTTAAAAACAGGTCCGGAGCCCGTCGTACAGAGCCACGTCGACGACACGCTCCTCGAAACAGCGGCGACGCACGAGTGGGGAATCGTATCCCAAGACCACGCGCTCATCACACGCGCCAAAGAACGGGGAATACCGACGCTCACCCTCACACGCTCAGGCACCATCGGTGATTGAATGTACAAACAAATCGAAGTCCAGGACATGGTCCGCGTACCGCCCGAACAGTTCTCAGATGACATCGACCAGGCGATCATCACCTCGATCAAACAGAAGTACGAAGGGCACATCAGCAGAGACCTCGGTATCGTCATAGACGTCATCGACGTAAAAGACCGAGCCGAAGGAGTCGTCGTACCTGGAGACGGAGCCGCATACTACGAGCTCTCGTTCAACCTGCTCGTATTCAAACCCGAGATCCAAGAGATCATATTCGCACGCGTACGCGACATCGCAGACTTCGGAGCGTTCCTCGACCTCGGAGCCATCGACGGCATGATCCACATCGGACAGACGATGGACGACTTCGTAACGTACAGCAAAGAGAAAGTCCTCACCGGAAAGAACTCGAACCGCGTCCTGCGCGTCGGAGACCTCGTACGCGCACGCATCGTAGCGCTCAGCTACAAGGACCTGAGCAACCCGCGCATCGGACTCACCATGCGCCAGGCAGGACTCGGACGCCTCGAATGGGTCGAAGACGACCTCGCGGAGAAGAAGTAGTATGGCAACCAAGAAAGTCGCGCACAAGAAAACACAGAAGATCCACGACCTGAACGCAGAGACGAAAGGAAACGAATACTCGTCGAGCTGGCAGGGACGCATCATCATCAACGACCCGGAGAAGAGCAAGATCGCACGCACGATCGGCCTTCGAGAAGCCGGAGAATACGCACTCAAGGTACGCTAAATGGAACTCGCCACCACCGAAGAAACAGAGCAGCCGGTCTTCGGCCGCACCCGCCTCATACTCAACGCAACGTTCGAAGCATCCGTACCCTCACGAGGGGTCATCGCACAACGCATCTGCGAAGCGAGAGGAGTAGCACCCGAACTCGTCGTCATCAGAACGATCACGAGCCGATTTGGAGGAGGACACGCAACGATCGAAGCGTACGTCTACGAAGACGCGAAGCAGCTCGCACGCATCGAAGCCGAACACCTCGTCGAGCGAACGAAGAAGACGATGGCACAGGCTCCCGAAGCAGAGCCTCAAGCGGAGCCAGAGCCGGTCGAAGAGGCTTCGGAAGCGACCGAGGAGTCCTCCTCCGACGAGAAGTAGATGGGTTACCTTCACGCGCCTGCACCGCACGAAGACTACCCGCTCATCGTATCCGTAACACCTGAATCGCTCGTACCGCTCAGCGAACAACTCGAACGAGCGGGAATCGTACTCATGGTCCATGAGGAGAAGCTCAAGTCCGCTCTCGTACGAGAAGAACCGTATTCGATCCGCGTGAACGCTTCGAAGAACCGCGGCGTACGACCGAGCGACGTCGCATTCGAGGAAGGAGAGCGAGGACTGACCCTCGCAGAAGGCATCGCACTCGTCACGCAGTATCCTGAAGTGATCGCAGAGCACTCGATCGACCTCGTAGCGAGCAGCTACGGAGCCGAATGCACGCCGACGATCTA